>CALLUT010000057.1 GCA_938010495.1 Candidatus Absconditabacterales bacterium | reverse complement strand
CGATTTACTTAGAAGTGAATCTTGAAATAAGACTTTCAGGATTAGCAAAAATATTTTCAGCGTATGTCTTATCTCCTTTCTTAAGATCAACATATTGATCAACAAGATTTTTGTCTGAGCCTGCAATGAACCATCTAGCATTTGATGCTGTTCTTAAATTTGTTTCATGAACAAATTTCTCAGTTTCTTGATTGTCATCTAGAAAGACCATCTCTCTATTTCAGTTAGATCATCATCAAATAGTTATAGCTAGCTTACTATGAAGTACTACTGTGATTTCAGTTTTTGGATCAGTACTAAAATCATGCAGTCTTGATGTGCTTGGGAAGAAATAAAAAGGATAGTCAGAAACGATAAACTCTAATTCATCAGATTTTAGTCATTTGAATACTCGATCTCTTTTCTTAATTGATTCAAAAAGTAACATTGTTTCTGGAGTTCTTGATAATGCTGTTGTCATCATATACTTAATTTGATTCATGTATGAATGATGAGATCACATTTTTTCTCATGCTTCTCTGATTTCTGCTTCTCAGTACTGATCTATAATGTCCTTATCCTTTAGGCTATCAGCAATAATTTTGTCTCAATTTTTCTTAAATACATTATAAACTGCTTGACTAGAAATCATTCTCTCTGAGAAAATTTTTGTCTTCATTAAAAAAAGCATATCCAAGATATATTGATCTCGTCATGGTTGATATTTTAGTTGCAATAAGTCACCAATATTATCGTCAAAAAATTTAGTTAATCTATCTTCAATCTTGCCGAATTCTACTTCTAAAGAATCATCTCATCGGCTATCAGTATCTAAATCTCTTTGTACAAAAATATATGGTCTTCGTCACATTCATCAAGGAGTAACTCAATTTTCGTCAGCGTATGAGTCTCTCTCTAAATCATAGGAAAAAATCTTTCATTGATCATCTGAAAATTGTTTTAGATATCACTGAAAAAGGCTATGGCATTTTCTAGTTTTCTTTTGAGGCATTATATTTTTTGAAAATAAAAATAGTTATATACTATTTGTAAATTATTTCTTCTTTTTCAGCGTTGTATTTATAGTTCGTTATTTCTCATCTTACAATTAAGTCAATTGCTTCTTCAATCACCTCAAGTGGTACTATAAACCATTCTCTTGGTTTATAAATTATTCATTTGTTGTCAATGATTTCCACATCTAAGCATGAACTTCAAAACAACTTATGGAGCATTCTCTCTAACTTTTGAGGATTTAAATTATAACACTCAAATGTTTCAACAATCTTTACACCAGCCATTAAATAGGTTGGATCATTTTCTGCATCTTTAATTCTCTCTTCAACAGGTGTAGTTGAGAATCAAATTTTATATAGATTTCTTTTCGTAAGAATCCTGTCATCGTTACTCAATGATCTTAAAATATATATGAATCAACTTTGTTGATCATCTTTTGTAACCTTATTAAAAAGAGTTTCCTCTTCATTAACATGAGGGCTAATCATTTTTCAATTTTCATTTAGCCTTTTTCACAATGATCTTAAAAGCATTTTAGATTCTGTTCAGTTCTCAAATATAAGCAAAGTTCTTTTATTGATTCTTCAATTACTACCTCTCTCTCATTTTTCAACTTTCGCAATAAACAAAAGGACTCCATTCAATATACAAAACATGCCTTCATGAAGAGTTGTTTCATCGTATGGATAGATTTTTCTTGTGCCATCTTTCAAATCTTGGTGACAATTTATGAATAATGGCTCATATTCTTCAAAGTCATCACACTTTTTTCTATGAGCAATATGATCAGCATCAGCTCTTTCTTTATCTATTTCAGGAACATTAACCAATTTGAAAATATCCTTTTTCTCTTCTTCCTCTTCAAAGATTCACAAATTATCATCATCAAAAATATCGCTTATTGATTCTATTTTTGTTGCATCATTTATGTCACTGAGCAAATTGTATTTATCATATTTAAGTAGTGCGTCTACTTTTTGTTTATCTTCTCTAATTGCTTTAAGTCTAGAAAAAAGTCTTCTTTCTAGTCATGTAGTTCTTTCAGGAACTCTATTATTCTCTTCAAAGAATTTATTTATATCTCTAAAAGAATTAACCAATCTTTCATCAGCATTCATTGCTGATGATTTTTGTTTGACCTCTAGTATTCCTAAAGGATCGTTTGAGAAGATGTCATCTAAAATTTGAGTTTTATCCATGAGTACGGTTTCTTTTTTCTTTCTTTAAATAAATAATACATTCTGCCATTCTCTTTTCTAAAGGATCATGAGAATTTATGTCTGGCTGTGTTCAACGCTCTTTGATAAATGTTTGTATTTTAGGTCGTAGAATTTTTGCCTCTTCAAAATCCATGGTTATTCTAGTTGATTCAATAGCTTCTTGAATTAGTTTGAATGTTGATGTAGTCACATTTTTTGAGAGTATCTCAAATGCTTGTTGAAATGGGTTAATAGTGTCAATAAGATCAATACTTAATTCATCTATATTGATGAACTTGTGAGCCATTTTAATAAACTTTTTATCTCATTCTTCTTTCACTTCTCAATTTTTAATAACACTATCTGCGACTACTGTTTGTCTAATTTGCTCTATCTCATCTTCATTTAAGTCTGGGTATTTAGTTCTGATCACTTTAGGTATCATAACTTTATTTATTACTTCCGAATCTACATTTCATGGAATTGCTTTCATAATTTGATCATCTTGAAGAATAGTTGCTTTTATATCATTCAAGTCAGATTCTAATATTTTTTCAACCTTAGTGCTAATTTTTTTGAATCATTTTATTTTCAACTCTCAAGGTTTTGATGACTCAACATCATTTTTAAATCTTGGTTTAAATTTGAAGTTTGGTGCTAGAACTTGCTCCATTAAGAGAGAAGCTGTAATTGCTTTAAGCATATTATTAACAGATAATTTCACATCATCATCATGAGCATCTGGTTGTGCTACCAAGTTAGTGAATTGAGCGTGAGTTTTGTTTTCACTATCTCTAGTAGTTCTACCTATTATTTGAATAATTTCAGTTAGTGATCATCTATAACCGACTGTTAATGCATGTTCACAAAAGGGTCGGTCAAATCATTCTTTTGCCATTCATAGAGCAATAATAATATCAATATCATCAATATCATTCATTTCTCTTAAATATGATATTACTTTATCCCTCTCATCTGATGTATCTTCTACCAAATCAGCAACCTTAATTACTATTCAATCATCATGTCTTTTGACATGGATAATATTGTGTTCATCGGTATCAATTACATCTCAAATTATATCTATGATTTCTCATACTTCAGTATGCTTGTCCTTTGTTGATTATCATGAGTTTACATTTGGTATATGTATAATAGTTTTTTTGTTTGTATCTAGTATCTCTCAAATTGCTGATAAGTATTTTCATTGGTAAAAATGATATCATATTCATAGTGATTTTAGAAACTCATATCAATTAAGTTGTTCATAATAGTTATAAGTCACATGAGTAAATTTTGCCTCATCGTCTGGGGCCAGAACAGGAACACTATCTCATCTAAAGTAAGATCAAGTCATTGCTACTATATGTGCAGATGATTTTTCCATTAGCGTTCTTATCACTTCTCATAATTTATTTTCTCAGTCGGCAGATACATGATGGAATTCATCAATAGCAATTAGTGTATTATCAAATTTATCTGCATCTAGTTTGTCAAAAGCAAATCTCAATGTTGCATGAGTACATATAAGTTTTTCTTCATCACTCTCCAAGAATTTAATGAGTTGAGTAACTTTACTTTCATTCTTTCAGGGGGTGCATAAGTTATACTCATCATTAATCTCCCAATCTGTAAAAAATCAATACTTCATTAGTTCAGTATTTCAGAATGATCATCAAATTGATTTTTCAGGAACGGCAACTATAACTTTATCTACTCATTGATTAACGACTTTATCTAATGCAATAAACATTAAAGCTCTTGATTTTCAAGAAGCTGGTGGAGCCTTGAGGAGTAAATATTGAGCTTCTCTAGCTTCAAATGCTTTTGCTTGCATTTCTCTCATACCTAATTCGTCAGTCGCTTTGCTTTTTCATGTCTGTTCATAATTCACATCTACAAGATTCGGCATATGATGTTTTTTAAAAATAAAATTTACTAGTTATTTTTTTCTTTAGCAATCATCTTTTCATACATCTTAAATAAGTATCATAGTCTTTCATCATCATTCTCAAATGCTTTAGGTCTGTAACATTTCTCAATAGCATGATCTAATTGATGATGAGCTTCTTTTAATCATTCAGGCATATTCTTAGGATCATACATCTGAGCTAGTGTTTTCTCAGTATGTCTTTCTCTTTCATCGAGGATCTGATAAACAAATTCTTCAATTTCGTTTTTTTGTTTTTTTGTTATGTATGGGAAAGGGAATGTATTATATACCAGACCTCACGAATATCTATAATCTGATTTCAATCTTCATGCAACTTTTCTCATTCGTACCATATGCATTCTAGAAGTAATAACTCAAAAGATTCGATGTTCTGCATTGTATAATGCTTGAGCAGCATCTGAGATTATAGTATTGTCGTCTAAAAATCAGATAGGTATGTAATCTCTTCTTTCCGAAGAAGTTCTTGGAATAATGATTGATACTCAATTTGTGTGAGAATAAAAATAAAATCTATTAGGATTGTTAGCCATTTTTCTTGTACTTGCTTCAGTACTATTCTCTCTAAATAATTGTACTTTTTTCAAGCGATCCTGTATCTCAGGAATATCTTTGACCTTGTCCAGATCTGCACTAGGAATATCGAAACACCATCTTTCATATCCATTCAAATACTCTTTTGCACCTAAATACATTTTAATATATTTAGACAAAACTGGATACATATTTTCTAGTTCTTGCTTCTCGTCTTTAGAAAGAATTAAGTATCAGTTGTCATTTAACATGCTTCAGTATATTATGGGTTTCAATTTTATATTCAGAGGACTAGATCTCTTCACAACATATATGTTATCTCATGTTGATAAATATGCATTTATTGATTGAACTTTCTCTCTCAAGTTATCACTAAAAATATATTTTTCATCGTTGCTTGTATTAGATAATCAAACTATTGAGACTATAACATTAGCATTGTCTTTTGCGTTGTTTTTCCATTTGAATGATCTGTATGCAAAATTTATTTCAACATTATCTTTGAGTATTCTTGGCCAAGTTAATGCTACTTGAATTCATTGATTGATGGAATTAGTAGTAACGAATGCAAGTTTTGCATTTACTCATCTTATAAAGTTTGCTCATAAATAGAATCGTGCTGATATGTAATCAAGACTTTTGTAGTCTACCTTGAAGACATGTTCTAAGTCAGCCTTTTGAGATTTTGTTTGTTTTCTGGATCAATAGTAGGGTGGATTTCACATTATGTAAATTTCATTTCAATCTTCTTTCGGACAAACTTCTGCTCGATCGATTCTTGTTGCATTTCCACAAACTATATTTCATCATAGTTTTAGCGGCAAGCTCTCAGTTGAAATTCAAATCTCTCTCTCAAATTCAATATTCATTTGATGTTCAGCTAAATACAATGAAAGTTTAGCTGATTCATGAGCAAAGTCATTGAGTTCGATTCCATAAAATTGTGAAAGTAAAATGTAGGAATGACCAAAGGTCCATCAAACTCATATCTCTTTCATAATCTTTATTTCTAATCTTCTAATTTCTTTGTAAGTTATAATAAGAAAGTTACCTGAACCACAAGCTGGATCAAAGAACTTGATGTTTCATAATCTTTCTAAGAGTTTTGTAAGTTGTTTTTGATTTCATTTTCTTTCTTCAAATTCTTTATATAATTTATCTAAAAATAGAGGATATATAACTTTTAGTATGTTTGGGACAGATGTATAATGAGATCATAAATTCTCTCTCTCTTCAGGATCCATAACGGCTTGCATCATCGATCAAAAAATATCTGGATTGATACTTGATCGATCTAATTTTCACAACTCAATTAAGAAATTTCTCGATTTGATGGTAAATCTCGGAATCTGATAGTTGTCTTGAAAAAGCTTCCCGTTCACATAAGGAAATACTTTAAGGTACTCAGAAGTGGAATCATCTCTATTTTTTTCATCGAAAATATTAAATAACTTTTCTAGGAATATATGGGTGTCACTTCAATCTGCCTTAGTGTTAGAAGCTAAAGATTTCGTGAATTGATTATCTTTAAATATATTAGTGTCTTCGGCAAAGTAACAAAATAACAATCTAGAAAAAAATATATTAAGATCATGCTTCCTAATTGAATCTTTATCAGTCTTTTCGATTTCATCATACAATTTCGCCATATTGTATGCGGCTTTTCTATCTATTGAATTTTCATCTTGGAAACTCTGTTTTTCAATTCAAGATAGTGGGAGAAAAAAGTTATAATGCTTATATAATTTTACAAACTCTACATCTAGAGTGTCTCAAATTCTGGTGTCATAGGAAATGATTTTATCATAGTCTGTAACAATAATAAATCTTGGTTTTATTTTACTATTTCAAAACGAAATTTTAATGTCATCAAGATTCGAATACAAGTTATCATCAGTTATTTTGAAAAATATTTTTTTTCTAATAAAGAATTCTCACTTCTCTTCTAATTTGTTTAGATCTCATTCTCTTGCTCTTTTGATTGTTGATTTAGGGATATTATATGCTAATAAAAAATCAAAAATAAACTCGTCTTTAGAAGAGTCGGAAACAATTTTTTTAATTTTAGGCTCAATGTTATGCATATAAATTTTCTATTGATTAAATTGATCAATTTAATGTATAGGAAAAAACTATGAAAATTCAAAAGGGACTGACTTTCCAACTAGAATAATTCTCATTTCAAATCATAAAAGAAGGCAACTACAATTATTGGTAGAATAAAGCACCGTATCGCTAATCTATTTGAAGATCTATTATCTATATCAATTCATATATTTTCTAAGATTCGTGCAATTGGTCATAAAAGAAAAACATAAGAAAAAAAGAACCAAATACTTCGTGGTAATCAAAAGAGAAACGATGATACAAGCACTTCTCAAAAAGTACTTCATTTTCGACTTTCTGAAAATACAATATATTGAATAGACAATACTATAATCAACGAAAGCACTCATGCAAGATATACTGCTAGCCGAGGGTATTTGTTAGCAAGAACTTTTGATCGATATGTAATTCAAGTTATGATTTTAGATTTCCTTGTGGGTACAGGAATTTCTATTGGTTCTTCCATAGAGTTTTTTGAATACTAAAAAAAGGACACCCGAATACCTCAATGTTGCGAAACATAGAACTCTTTGACCACCAAAAGATGAAGAAAGAGTGAGGCACCGAATGCCCTTCTTTTCCCTTGATGGTCGATAAGACCAGTTCTATGTTTCGCTCTAAAACTATACTGATATCCAAATCTAAGTACAACAAAAATTGCCAAACGCGTAAGAGTTGGTTTCCACCACCCATCACATATCGATCAGTAGCGCTCAGGGCTGTATCGCGGTCTGGCTCGATCTATGATGCGGTATCGCACTATGCACGCCACTCGCCACTATGGTAGGAAACGCCTCTCCACTCGCACCCAGCGACATCGCCTGCTGTATCAGCATACCTCTCACCTCCAGCTCCGTTATCCCCACTATATGATCGCCCAACTCCTGGATCGACTGCCACAGCGTGTGATTGATTTGTATCGCTTTTTGTACACTCTCGATTTCTTTTGGTGATTTTTGGATTCTGATAGCAGT
>CALLUT010000056.1 GCA_938010495.1 Candidatus Absconditabacterales bacterium | reverse complement strand
GATTTAATTTTAAAAAAACGTCGGAATAAGTAATACAACATAAAGAGAAATATAGCAGCCATATACCTTCCGAAAAGATGCTCAATAGAAATAAAAACTCATTTTTTTGCGGTAATTGTAGCCACTATGTCTACCATCTTCAATAAGTTGTCTACAAGTAGAACCAAATGCTCAGTCAAAATAGATCATTCTATTATAAGGGAAAGAATTCCTCATCACATTATAAAAGGGACTAAGGGTATAATAATGATATTACCAATCCATGAGGTAATGTTTATCTGTCAAACAGTAATGAGTAAAATAGGAAATAATCATAAACTTACTACAAGTGTAGGATAGACATATTGAAAAAAGACCTTATATAAAAACATGTTTTTTCTAGTGTACTCGAATAATGAACCTCAAATAAGCAAAAAAAATACAGCTCAGAAACTAAGTATAAATCAAAGATCGTATAATAAGGAAAAGGGATTAAACAAAAGCAATATTATTCGAGCGAATAAAGTTGTTTTCCATATAGAAACAGACCTTCAATAAAGCATTCAAAGTAAAACTAAAATTCACATAACAGATGCTCTAACAACACTACTATCAAGTCAAACTATGTTTGCGTATAAAATTATTACTAAGACAGAAAATACTAGTTTAAAATAAAACGGAAACCAAAAAAAGACAATATGAAAAAACATTAGCAAAAAAATTATGTTTCATCAACTAACCGCAACTAGGTGAACTAATCAACTATCAACATACATAGCATATCTCTGATTCGATAATTTAGTAATATCTCAAATCAACATTCATCATAAAAGCCCTGCTCTAGTTGTGTCTGCATATTGCTTCTGTATACGAGTAGTAAGAAAATTTCTCACCCTATTTCTAAATTTAGCTCAATTATTTGCTTTCTTTTTTTGATATCAAGTAACATACATATCTCACACTATAGCATTTTGTCGGCGCCAAAGATCATAATTAAATACACCATAAAAAGATCAACGTCGAGTTCTGTCAAAATAAGACCTATAATCAATTAGATTGTAAGTAGATAGTCATCATGAAACAGTTATTTGATCTCAATACTCTAGATAATCTACAATATTACGCACAATTAAATCTCCACCTTTAGTTGATAAAACATATGAATTGTCTTTACGTCACTGTACAATGGTTCATTCAATTGTGTTTGATGAAAGACCAATGTTGTTTTGAATCAAGCTATGTTGACGAAATAAAAAGGATGAAAATGAAACAAGTATTGCAAAAAACATTAGCCAAAATGATTTTCTCATAAATACAGTAAGTATAAAGTATGAGAAAACCATAAGCACAAGCAGATGTGTTGGTAAGAACAATGTAAATAATGCTGTACACAAATTGAAGTACACAAAAAACAGGAAAAAAGGTTTACTTACTCATATCATGTAATATATGATTTATCTTTTCTTGATAGACTAGACTAGTAAAAGAAACTCAATAAAACTTCATTACTATCAATAAATGAAGTCTAGCTGCGATTCACTTCTCAGCTCAAGAAATAAACTTAATAGTTTCTTCTAGAGTGTGTTTGTGCCGCTCAAACAATTCCATTAAAGGGAATTTTTTCTTTAAAAGAAGGTATATATCAATATCACTATCGTCTCATCAACAACTTCAAGGAACAAAGTATACTTTCGAATTGTTTTGCAAACACTCCTTATATAAATTATTAATTTTTTCTATAGAATCATCGTTATAAATATGAGCGTTACAGTTGACTACTACATATCTACTAGAAGCTGTAATTGATTCAACTTGAGGTAATACATCCAAGGCAAAATCATGATATTGAATAACGTTTTGTGAATACTGACGAACAATACTGTATGAATTTGAGTCTCTAACGATTATCATTCTAGCGCGCTTCAAAAGAATATTATATAAAATAGTAGTTAGTTTGCTCCCAATTGTTCATATTCATCAAACAAGAATATATCTTCAAAACAATATCGAAAAAGAATGTTTAAAAAGGTATGTCCATCAGTTATAAGGAAATTTTCTTGAGTCTGTCAATACCTCTCATCATCACAAGAAAAGTAATCATCTGCTATTATTAAAGAATCATGTTTTTTTTAATGATAATTTATTTACATCTAGTCATGTTCTGTGTAAAAGTCATTTATTATTATCAAATCGCTTTTTTAGCCGAGTAGTATTTTCAGTTTCTATAACAATAGCATCAAACTGATAATTTTTTTGGATATAAGTTAACAATCAAAAAAGCAACAACTCGTCTCAAAAGTTTTTGTATCAGTAGTATCATCTTAAGGTTATGGTCATATTACAATGAGATTAAACAAGAAAAACATTAATTATTCAATTCGTTTTTAGTAAGAAAAAAACAAGAAAAAATTCTTTATCCCTGCATAAAGAATTTTTATTATTCCTTTCAATAATATATTCATACTATTTATATGAAATAAGATTATGAAAAAACTATTCTTTATACTGTTCTTTATAATAAGCTTTTGAGAAACTTATTGAAGCTTAATTGTTCACGAAGTTTTTTTTGACTGAGTAAAAGAAACAATAGTAATCAAAAATAATAGCGTGAACTCATTTACATGAGAAATATCAATAATTTGAGCAAAAAAATCTCCACTAAAACTCAACAATCTTCTACTTACATGAGAGACATACCTAATTATATGAGACGATAACATAAATAACACACATTATAACGGAACATTTATTTGAGAACAATGACTGTGACTCAAAGATTCAAGTGAACGAAAAATTGACTTAGTATACTCGTGAAAAATCATAAACACTTTTGAACCATGAATTGAATTAATCAACCATGCAAACAAAATTTGAACTTCAATTTTATACTCAGATTTGAATACACAAACAGAAAAATGAGTCAATAAAAGCAATGTCTTACTAGATAATTGATTTTCATTTGTTGCAGTAAACCCTATTGACGATGACAAGAGCAACGAATATATCTCTATATATGCAAATCAAAACTATAAAGGTGAACTATGGATAAAAGGACTTTGAATATGAGATTCAACAAAGTCAATTCAAATAGATGCGTTTTCGTGAGAAATATACCACATAGGAGACTGAAAAATAGATGAAATTATAGGAACGAAATTACTATTAAATAACATTTCTCTAGCAGACTGATGAGAATTACTAAGCATTAAATGACATTGATGACAGATTATTGACACAACTGTCTATACCTTGAGTGATTTAAAAGAAAAATCCCTTATAATAAACACTAAAACAAGTTTTGATAAAACTTTAAATTTGGAAAATGACTTTAATGTTGATTTGTCAGAAACGTGTTACATCAAACTCCAGAACAAAAGTGCCTTTACAAGCACTTCAAAGATCAATTTTATTTGAGTAAAAAACAATAATGAAATACAAAACTCATCCAATATTAATTGTAGGCGATATTGATTTCCAAATAGCAGCTTAGAGTCAAAAAAATGTAATCCTTCAAGCATATTTTTTCAATCATGATGAATCTACACAATATGATTACAAATTATTGATAAAGAATGATTTACCTGTAGTTCAATTTATCAACTAAATTTACCAGAAATAAATAAACAAAATGAAAATGAAACAATATCAATAAGTACCTTATCAGGTGATTTATTAAGTCAAAAAAAGGATGTTGATAGAAATATTATTAAAATA
>CALLUT010000055.1 GCA_938010495.1 Candidatus Absconditabacterales bacterium | reverse complement strand
TCCATTAATAACACCAGAAAATAAAATAAAATTATTTAATGAATGGTCTATATATCGAAATTTAAAAAAACATTATTTAGTTGAGAAATCTCCGCCAAATCTTATTCGTACTAGATTTCTTCAAGAAATGTTTAGTGATTATGAAACATACTTTATTACAATTACTAGGCATCCCATACCTTCATGAATAGCTACACAAAAATGGTCTTTAACAAGTCTTGATAATCTAATAGAGCATTGGTGTATTTGTCATGAACAATACTTAATTGACAGAGTTTGTTTAAAAAATGAAATTATGTTGTCATATGAAGACTTAATAAATGATCCACAAAAAACTTTAGAAAAGATATCCCAATTTTTACATTTACCAAACTCAATAGTGCAGTCTGAAAATATTGTTGATGCTAATGAAAAATATTTTACTATGCGGAATAATGGTGAATATGATGTGCCACTTGTACCATGGTATAAACAACCTAGAAAAAAATGGTGGAGAGCAATTACATATATATTTTCTAAAAAAATATCTAAAATTGATATTCAAAAAAAGTATTCAGATAGATTATTAAAATTTTGATATAGTGTACAGATAGAGTAGTAGTTTATATATACTAACTTTTCCAAAAATAAGTTCTAATTCAATCTTTTCTCTGTGCGTAAATTACTGCTATACCATTCCATAGTGCAATACTTATTATACTAGAGATTGCTGCTCATGTACTTCAATATTTAGGAATTAATAAAACGTTTAGGAATATATTTATTATTCATCAAGTGAGTACTATCCATTGAAGAACTTTCTGTTTTCATGTTACATTTAGGTATGGAGTTGTGCTTCATGAAATTGTATTAATCAATTGTCAAACTACTATAAGTTGTAATACAAGGCTTCAAGTTATAAATTCATCTCCTAGGATACTCATCCAAAAATTTGGAAATGAAATAAATATAATTGCTATAATTAATCAAGAAAAAAATCAAATTCAAGATCATAAATCTAAAGTTTTTTGTAGTTTTTTCATTTTTTTTGCCCAGTATAGCTCGGCGATTTTTTGAGTTTGAACAACGTTTACCATTGCTAGTCAAAATGGTACCAGTTTTGCAAAACGATATGCTCATTGGTAGATTCATACTTCTGCAGTATCACTATATATTCATAACATGATAATATCTGTTTGACTAATAATGATAAATGACATCGCTGTTACCATCATCGGTAGAGATGTTTTTATTATTTCAGTTGCTGATGCAGGTATTTTTTGTGGAAGTGTTGTATAAAATTTTCGAAGGTGAGGGATACAAAAAACTAGCACTACTATGATCATAATAAGTTGAGCATAGGCTGGTCAGTAGATGCTTTTTGATCATAAAAAAATAACTATCAAGACAGTAAGTCTAGCAAGTTGTTTAATAATTTTTTCTATTATATTAAAGTTTTTTATATCTTTGAATCACTTTAACATAATGATCGCAGTTTTTGCTAAGACCAACAAAGGAAATGAAATAGCCATTAATCTCATCAAATGTCATAAGCGAGGTTCATTAAATAGTTCTATTGCAATAAAATTGCTAGAAAAGTAGATAATGATTCATCATATTGCTGCAACAGGAAGAGTAAATTTTAAGATGTGTTCGTATAGAGAACGTATTTTACCACTTTTTCATTGTGCTTTCCATTGATTAATATATCTTATTGTTGATCATTGCAATCAAAGTCATGCAAGCGCGGAGGCAAATGTAAAAAAACTCATCATTAATCATGCAAGTCACATTCATTCGGCTCCAAACCATCTAGCAGTTAATATCGTTGCAATATATCATAGACATAGTCAACCAATTGTTATAATTGCACTCAATCACGTTCCACGAATAAGCTCTCTATAATCTTTGTCTCCAAGAAGGAGTTTTTTGTAGTGTGTAAATTTTTGAATCATGAAAATACTGTAATGATCTGTCCCTCTAAATGTAGATCAAAATTCATAAAAAATTCTTTAATTGAATTTAGATTCTATTTAATTACTATATTACTATTATTTATGAGTTATAAAAAACATGCCAAACAAATGATTCGTTTTGCGATTCACATGACTCTCATGAGCTTGAAAAACTACGTTGTCAGATGCAGTATACAAAAGGCTTGAAGAGATCAATATTGATCGTATTCAACAACTAGACTGAGACCTTGTTAGAGAACATATCACAAAAGATCTTTGATTCTCCAAAGAGGATAGAGAAGAAAATATAAAAAGAATAACCTTTATTGCTTGATTGTTATCAAAACATTGAGTTGGTGTTCTAGCTACATTTATCTCACCTTATCGTGCTATAAGACAATACGTTGCTGACAATACGACAAACTTTATAGAAGTATTTGTAAATGCTCCGTTAAAGACTTGTGAAGAAAGAGATGTTAAGTGATTGTATGCAAAAGCAAGATCATGAGAAATCAAAAACTTTACGTGAATCTCGGATCCATACGAACAACCAGAAAATCCTGCAATTGAAGTAAGAACCGACCTTAAGACTATAGAAGAATCAGTTGATCAAGTGATTTCCTATTTACAAAACACAAAAAATATATAGTATATACCTTTTTATTAACCAAGTGCGATTACAATTATGACACAATATAATCTAAAACATCTTCAAGAGTTGGAAGCTGAAGCTATCTTTATTCTCCGTGAAGTAGCAGCTCAATTCGAACGTCCAGTAATGCTTTTCTCTTGATGAAAAGACTCTATCGTTATGTCTTACTTAGCTAAGAAGGCATTTGCTCCTGGAAACATTCCATTTCCTATTATGCATATTGATACAGGACACAACTTTCCTGAAGCAATAGAATTTAGAGATAACTGGGCAAAATACTTATGAGTAGAACTTATTGTAAAATACGTACAAGATAGTATCGATCAGGGGAAAGCAACAGAAGAAACTTGAGTAAATGCTAGTAGAAACTGATTGCAAATAGTAACACTTCTGGATGGTATTGAAGAATGAAAATTTGACTGTGCTATGTGATGATGAAGAAGAGACGAAGAAAAGGCACGTGCCAAAGAAAGATTTTTCTCACACAGAGACGAATTTGGACA
>CALLUT010000054.1 GCA_938010495.1 Candidatus Absconditabacterales bacterium | reverse complement strand
AGGTGCGATATTTTTCAAAACCTTCATCAATATACTATTTTTTCATTTCCATTGCAAATCTAAAATGATTCAAAAGTGTTTAGCATGTTTGACAAAAGTTATATATCTACGTATAATTAGATATTACTTTTATATAAGGTGCATCATGAATATTCTAGAAAAATTAAAATCTAAAGCAAAAAAAATAAAAGATTGAATAAAAACCCCATCAATTGGTTGACTCAAAGCTAAGATAGAAGCTGAGCACACTTTTTCCAAAACACTCAAATCATTAAAAGGAAGCTTGCATCTTACAGCGAAGGAAAAAACAAAAGTAAAAAAAATACAGTACACTCTTATTGAAGAAGTAGATCCAATTATCTGAAAAAGAAATGAAGACAGGGAAAGAATATGAACTTTAGCATCAAAAAAATGATTTACTCTCAAAGAAGACGAAGAAAAAGAAATTAATTTTTCATTACCAATAAAGTTCTCAAAGAAAAAGTGAGGAAATCATGGTGGGATGGATTTACTCAATGAAATGTCTGAGAAATCTAAGAAAACTGCAGTAAATTATCATCTCATTGTAGATATAACTTACCTACCGGAATCAGATGAAGAAAGTAAAACAAAAACTCTAAAACATAAAGTACATTTTGATTAAATTAATTTATTGACTTACAAAACAAAAGATATATAAGAATAAAAATAAAATATGAATATAGGCATTGTAATAATGATCGCTCTTATGGTAGTCTCATGTATCGCTATTTTTATGAACAGGAAAATGCATCGAACCTGTAGTAACTATTTGAAAATAGATACATTTAGAAAAGAAGTTATGCCTGCTAAAATTTCGAACTCAAAGGGTACAACTATGAAGCTGAATGTCACCATGAAAGTATGTCAGGACTGTGGTTGGATGGAGCCAATTAATCTTCTAGAAGGATTTGAAATTAGTTCAGAGAAACAAGTACTACCTACTACGTAATAAAAAAATCACCAGGGATAACTGGTGATTTTTTACTTATTTCAGTAGATTTATTTTGTTCTTGGTATTTATTTCGAGTCATGGTAATAGAATCAATGGTAGATTTTTTCTCTGTTCAGAAAGGTTTTTGTACCAAATCTAATCCAAGATACAATCTATCATACTCATATTTTGGAATATAACTTCAAGGAAATTTTTGTATAGGTTCTATAATTACTGCATCGAGCTGAAGATCATCTTGTAAAACTGCATCATGAGTTTCTTGTAATGTCTCAAAAATCTGAATAGAAACATTCTTTCATAATTTTTGGTCAAATGCTAATTATAAAAAATCTTTACCATGTTGAGCATACTGAACATCATGTCATAGGAGTCATATTATATGTGTCATTTTTACATCAATATAAAAACTAAAATTACATAACTATCTTACTGACAGGTATGTTCATGCTTTGTACTTTTTTACCATAATGACCAAATAATTTTTTGGTTCATCGACTCACCTGCTTATGTTTATGAAGGCGTAATTTTCTTATCCAATGATAAATTTGCTTATTGGTTCACTCTATCTCCAATACAGGCGGCATATCATCATAAAAATCTATATCAAATATAGTCTTTCCTATTTTATAGGTAACTCTTATCTTTTCTTTATACCAAAGACACTCAAATCACATCATATGTAGCATTAATTTACCTGCCTCTAATGTTGGCATGTCATAATTATGCTCATGACGCACCTTAAGACGAGTATGATTTACTTTAGTTTTGATAGTGATTTCAAACTTCTTTCATCAAATCGATCTTAATCTAATTGTTTTACCAGTTTTTTTCAATGGTGTCTTTTTATGATCTACATATCGATCACGTATATACTCACTTCATACTTTTTTTGCTCACAATTTTTTTAATTGTTTCACAAGCAATGGGTAGCTTATACCCAATACTTTTATTTCTTTTTCTAATATGTATCCTTTTACCATAAACAAAAAAAAAGTAAAATCGTCCATAACATAGGACCGATTATATCACACACTCTATTTTGTTTAGATTTTTGCTTTTTTCGAGTTACATCCTTATACTTATTATATAGGAAGTTATAATTATTTTTTATATATTGTCAACACAAAGATGTCAAACGTGGATTTAAGAAAATTAGACACATTACCAAAATGATTTGATAAAGATGAAAAAGATAAGATTAAGAAAGAAAATGAAAAGCTCAATGCCAAAATTATTGAGTATCAAAAACAAATGTATGCTCAATGAGAATACTCTCTTCTAGTTGTCATGCAAGGTATGGATGCATCAGGTAAAGATTGAGCTGTTCGTAGAACTTTTCAATGAGTAAATCTATCGGGTACTACGGTTTCTTCATTTAAAGTACCAAGTAAAGAAGAATTTGCCCATGATTTCTTATGGAGAATACATAAAAGAGTTCCTGAAAAAGGGATGATATGAGTATTTAACCGTAGTCATTATGAAGATCTTCTTGTACCATATATAGAAGGATTTTTGGACAAAAAAGAGTTAGAAAAAAGAGCAAAACACATCAATAACTTTGAAGAACTTCTTGAGGATAATAAAACCATTGTAATCAAATTTTACCTTCATGTTTCTCATGAA
>CALLUT010000053.1 GCA_938010495.1 Candidatus Absconditabacterales bacterium | reverse complement strand
ATTTTATGAATCACGTGAAAATGCAGCAAAAAGAAACGTAGAAAGGAAATACTGATTTAAGATAAGTATTGATTCACTTCTATGAGTCTATGACATTATTGATAGTAAAGAGGAAGATCATCGGATATCAACGACATACATATGAAAGATAATTTGATGAGAGCCAAGAATACTTCAACCGAAAAAATGTGATGAAATATGATGGTTTAGTATTGAAGAGATCAGGAGTCTACCAATAAGCAGAATATCAAAACGAAATTTTAATGATATAATACAACGTTAATGAACTTGCCAAATCTGCTTAAAAAATGATCTACTATATGAATATGTGCACCATCAAAGTGAATTCATGAAAACCAAAAAGACTCCTTAAGATCATTTATCAAATATGTTGAATCACTGTGATTATATATAAAACTTTCTAAAAACCTATTTTGATGGGACGAGCGAGGGATTTCATGTTGAACAGCTCAGCAAAGAGCTGATGATTTGAATTCTTTATTCGCAGATACTGATGTTGATGCCATTTGGTGTTTTCAGGGATGAGATAATTGCTTAGAAATAATTGACCTTATTGATTACAAGTTAATTTGAAATAATCCTAAATTACTTTTATGAAAAAGTGATATAGATATTCTACTAATGGCAATCCATCACAAAACTTGAATCACAACAATACACTGCCCAGATTCTAAAATTGGATGAAGAAATAAAGAAATGGACTATGCGTATAGCAAAAAGCGATTCAAAAAGAGATTATTTAATTGAGAATGATGATTAATTGAACAAACTAATCCAAGAAAAACAATTAGATCATGAAGAGCTAAAGGTAAAATTATTTGATGTAATATTAATTCAATATCAAAACTAAATTGAACCGACTTTTTTCCGGATTTTACAAATGTAGTTCTTTGTTTTGAAGTATATCTTGCTGACCCTGAACTAAGACTAGCTCAATTTAAAAGTTTTGATCTACAATGAGTTTTTGAAAAAATTTCATGAATTATTATTTGATATAATCTATGATTCCAGGACTCTGAATGGCAAAAGAAAAATCCAACCATCGATAGAAAATGAAACGTCTATCAATTTGAAGAACTTCTTTTGTCTGCGACAAGAAACTACAATTTTCCAATTCTAAAAATTAATGAATTCTGACATTACTGTCCAAATTGTTTTCTCCCTATCTGAGCTGAATGCAAACTTGATGCAGATGCGCAAACTGTAGAAATTTTATAATTATTTACTAATCTTCTTTTCAAAGTATTTTAATAGATATTCCTTAAATTTATCTTCGTATCAATCTGATTCGATACCTCCTCTTACTTTTTCTAAAGCAGTAATAAATTCATTAATAACTTCTTGCTGTCTATCAACTGGTAGGGTTTCTAACTTTTCAAGTGCTTTAAGTAGACGGAATTTTAAATCATAGGGAACGAGAGTTTCATCTTGTTCTATTAATCTAGTTCTCAAAATCCATCTTCATTCAAGTCAATTAGTACATGCGAAAACGGTTAGTTCTTTTCATCATTGTGGATTTAATATTGCAACATCAGTAGGAACAGTATCATATGATTTTTCAATTTCAAATTTACGAAGATCATATTCTTCTTCTCATTTTTCTCTTATATAAACCCAAACTTCATCTTCATATCAAACATCTAAATTCATAATATCTGCAAAGATAGTTTTGTATCTACCTTGTCAACTTGAAAAGAAATTACTATGTCAAAATATAACTGGATTTCAAACAGTTCAAGGTAATCAAGTATTTGGATAATGCATTACTCAATTATCTAAATATTTATTGATATCTATCTCTTTTCATTGAGACATATTGTTATGATCTGCTGTCCCTTCTGGAACAAATATTACTGGTGTGATTAATCACAACGTTGGCATTACAACATAAGAATCATGATCTTGCGCTCACTCATAAGGAATTATACTTTTCCAATATGCAATATCCTTTGGTGCTTCAAGTAAAGAAAATGGTGTAAACCAATCTGGTGACTCTCGATCTAGACGATCAGATTTAAGAGTTTTTACTCATTTTTCTTCTTTTGGAGTCAATGCTAATACATTAAATGGAATCATTCCAACTAATAGCATACAAATGCTAAGAAGTGAAATTATATTTTTCATGATATTTTACTGTAAAATTAATGTAAAATTTTTGTACAAAAATGTATTATTCTGGATATATTGCAGCTAATTTTTCTTCCAACATATCAAGTAATTCTGTTTTCATAGTATGATTAGTATCATTTACTGATAACATAGCTCTAGCTTTTTGGATTCATTTAAATAATACAATTATTTCATATTTTTTAGCATTTATTCCTATATATTTCAATGAACTTATAGCTTCATTTACACGTGATTTTGTTGTAAACGGGACGCTATTATATTCATTTTTTACTTCAACAAGTACTTCCGAATATTGATCAACTGGAACTCACATATATGATGCTTCAATCATCCATCTTCAATCTAATCAATGGTAGCATCAAAATATAAGAGCATCCGCTCATTCTCAGTCCCATTGCAACGCTTGAACATTACCTGGATGCGTTGGATATGAACTTGTTATGTTATATTTAAATAATTCATATGAACCATCAGCTTGTTTATCAAAATATCGAACTTGATCTCCTGGATCAAGCCACATCAAATTTGCAAAAATGGTTTTGTATCTTCATGGATCGCTAGTAAAATGATTACTATGTGCAAAATCAATACGTTTTCAAACACTTCCTGGATCAGAACTACTTACATATTCAAGAACTCATGATCTCAAATAATTATTTATTGGTATTTCTCTTCAAGCTAACATATTCGTATAATCAGCACTTCATTCAGGAATTTCCATAATTGGAGAAATCAGTCCGAGTCACGGTATTACTATATATGTACTAGCTCATTTATCTTGTGAGTATGGCAATATATTTAACCAATAATTTAAATCTTGAGGAGCTGTATTTTGGTCATGAGGTTGAAACCAAGTCGGAGTTGTCCAATCTAATCATGCAGCTTCTAAATAAAGATCTAATCATGGATTTTTAATTGCAGGGTCAGTAATTGCAAAAGCTGGAGAAACTAGTCAGAATGCAAATAAACCGATTATTAATAGATTTTTCAAATTCATCATGGATTTTTTAACACATAAAACTTCATCCACTATAGTGAATTCTATCTATTTTTCCACTCAAAAGAGAAGATGAAATTTATGGTATTTCATTAAAGAATCATTGATATGCATTATCGAATTCTCATCAACATCTTTCTACTAATCCTCTATTTTTTCATTCATTCCGGTATCAATTCAATACTCATCAAGAACGGTCGATAGACCAAGATTCAGCTATTCAAATTATAACCATAAGATTTCTACATTTAACTTGTCGTGTTGGTGAAATATCATTTCATACCATACCTAAATCACGTGCACGAGAAAAATAAGGATATAAAACATTTGACTGTGATATATACGTAAAGTTATATATGTTCCATGGAGTTCATAAATTATAACGTTCAACTATTTTAGGCAATAAGTATGCATATGTCATAACAACAGACTGAACGTAATCGTTTTCTACTACTTCTGGTTCTACTACTTCTGGTTCTACTACTTCTGGTTCTACTACTTCTGGTTCCACAACTTCTGGTTCTACTACTTCTGGTTCCACTATTTCTGGTTCTACTACTTCTGGTTCCACTACTTCTGGTTCCACTACTTCTGGTTCCACTACTTCTGGTTCCACTACTTCTGGTTCCACTACTTCTGGTTCCACTA
>CALLUT010000052.1 GCA_938010495.1 Candidatus Absconditabacterales bacterium | reverse complement strand
ATCAAGCATCCAATAATATTTCGCAATAAAGAAGAGCTCTGTATAAGGTAACATTTTTAAATTGATCTAATGACCTTCATGGTCATGAAAGCTTATCATTTACATAATCCATAAGATCATTACATCGAATACTTATATCATCATATGCAATTTCAACAATTTCACTTGCAGACTTTCAAGACAAGTGTAATTGTCATATTCAATTCATTAATTCAATAGTAGTATTTCAAAAATATTCTTCATATTCATTAAAGTTTGCATGACGTGGATAATATCTAAGAGATCACAACCCCTGTGTTAATTTAATAGTATGCATAGCATTTCAACTATTGAAAGAAGATTCAAGAAATAATCTTCAATTAGTAGTTTGACTTAAGAGTTTATTTGCTTCTTCATAATCAGATAAATTTCTTACCTTAAACAAGTTATTCAAAGTATCATCATCAAATGAAACGTTTATAACATCACGGTCAGGTAAATCAGATGATGAGTATTGAAAATAAGGCAATCAATTATGCCTATATGCGGCAAGTTGCTCAATTTGCGTCATAACATCACGTCTTTGTTGTTTATTAGTATTTTGAAATAATGATTCTATTACATTACTCATTGACTTAGTATATTCAGAATTTTTATCTAGTTTGGCAATATAATTTCTAAGTTTTAGAATTCATTCTCTTTGTGGTAATGTTACTTTGTCTTTATGTCTTGGAAAGATTGTATTAAAATGTTCAAAAATAATTTGCGTTACTTCATCATAATATTTTATGAAATCTGGTTTCTCTTGTAATGCCAAGGATTCGACATTCTTTTTATGAGGAATTTTAGGAAGTATATCTGCCTTTTTTTCTAAGTTTTTTGCAGTCTCTTGAGCAGCTTTCTCTATTTTTTGAATATATGAATATCGTTCTAATTTTTTTTCTAACCATCGATATAATTGATCCCATCATTTCTTGTATACTACAGTATTTGTTTTATTTTTTAATACATTGATACGTTTCATTGTTTCATCTTGTATTTGTTGATCATCGTTGGAATCAATTCACTGTAAAATCTCAACAACATCTCAAAATCAAGCAAATTCATCTAATGATAAAACGTTATATATTGACTCTCATTTCTTCAAATTTTCAATAACATCTTTCTCTTCTTTTTGGTATGATGCAGAAATTGCATCGATGCTATCATGTATATACATGTTTATTAATCAGGCAATCGGTCATTCCTGCTGAATCAAGTCTAATCATGGTGTATATCCAGTTGCAATAGCGACAAAATGAGATTCATTATTTGTTAATTTCTCACTGAGTGCTTTCTTTTCATCTACTTGTTTATCGTATGATCTTTTCAAATTATTTAGTTGTTTTTCAAATTCATTCTTTTTTATATTTAATTCCTCTATGTAAGGGAGATTTTCTTCATACGATTGATCAATCAATACTTTTTTCTTAGAAATTCATTGAATTAATGTTCAAAAAACTCTATCTTTTCATCACTTTTGCAAAAAATCTTCAGGACTATCATAATCGAATGGAACCGCTTTTTCGATAGATTTAGTTTTTAAATTTTCAAATAAGCTATTAAAATCATTATTAAACTTATTTATTTCTTCATCATATTTGCTACTACTTTTAGAAATTTCTTGTTGAATTGATAAAATTTTATTTTCTAATTCAAAAATTGTTCATTTGACTGATCAAAGTGTTGCATCAATAGAATCAATTGATTCTTTGATAAGTGATTCTCAATTTTCTCAATTCAATATATCAATCAATGTTTGTGAATTATGTTTATCTGAAATAGACAACTCTTTAGTATCTATTTTATATTCTTGCATTAAATAATCATCAAGCCAAAGATGAAACCTAGTTCTTAATTGTTCCACAAGCTCTAGATCTCTTTCTTTATAATCTAGGATATTCAAGTATTTATTGTTTTCTTTCAGACTCATTAAATAAATTTATATGTTAAATGAAAATTTTATACATATTTTACAAATAAAGTCAATATAATTTTATGTTTTTTATGTATTGACATATACAATAAAATATGTATAGATAGTTATTTATTCTTATCAAAAACACATGATAAAACGTCTATTAGTACTTATTTCTCTTATTGTATTGCCTTTTCAATCAATGGCATATATGACTTTTCAAAAATGAAGTTGAGAAAACACAATGACGTATCCATTACAAGAATCCCAAGTACAAACTTTAGAAAAAAACTCAATGGTACAATGATATACGCTCGATGATCCAAGAGTAAAAATAAGTGAAGAATGGTTGATTGAAAACCAGTGACCACAACAATGATCACATAACTTTGAATTAGAAATGGTTATTACTGCTCTTGCAGCATACTATGCAAAAAATAGTACTTATTTTACAGACACGAAAGTACCACGACATCTTTTTGAAGTGCAATGACTAGATCAATCACAACCGTTTGTTTCTGATATTCTGAGCAAATACAACGTACAAACAGCTGGAGACTTGGCTGAACTTGTGCACAACGATAGACCAACACAACTTATTGATGATACGTTTGAACGACTAGCAAAAAGATGAGCAGAAAGAAGACCATGACTCCTCCAAGAATCATGATTTTGAATTCAATTTACCGAAACAACAGTATGTGATGAAGCGTTAGCATGAGCAATGGTTCTTCATACATCATACTCTGCATTTGCAGCAAAATATTATTATGGATTCCCAAGACCTGAAGAAGTGTTTCATACATATGCGAATGGTTGATATGAAGTAAAAGAACTTCACGGAAACATACTTAACTATATAATAAATGAAGATGAAATCCTTGCTGATGCAAGATCATTTACAACATATCCAGAATGAGCCCCAACTCATCCAAGTCGTCCTGCAATGCACTCTAGTGTAGCAAGTATAATATATATGGCAAACATCTTATATGATCTTGATGAGTACGAAAAAGATCAAATCTTAAGATTACAGTCAAATATGGCATTTGGGAGGACATTCGCGTGAGTACACCGACCATATGATAACATTATTGGGATCAACCTATGAATTGAAATCATGAAAAATGGTCTTATGAAAGATCTTATGGACAGTAGCTGAATCCTCTACAACGAAGATATTTTGAATCAAGCAATTAGTGAAAATGATATGAGTGTTGAGTATGTTTTTTAAGGTTTGCATAATCCTATGTCAATAAATACCATTGATACTGTTACAGCCATAATTTTGACATGAAAACCTTGATGAGGAAAATCAGTTATAGCAAAAGAAATTGCAGAAATCTTCTCTCAAACCCAACATTTAAATATATGAGATCTAATTAGAAATAACAAAAAAAACACACAGCTACAATGAGTTCTATTAGATAAAAAAGCTTTTGAAGCATTAATGCATCAATATATTTCAACTATTACAAAGAGAATTCTTATCATTGATTCAGCAAAATCTATGGATCAATTGAACTATTTTGTTAAAAGATTTAAAAATAATTACATTATTTACTTTGATGTTAGTGACAAAATAAGCTTAGAAAGAATACAAAAAAGAAGTTCAGAAAATCGTACTGATGACAAACCATGAATCATTGAAAAAAGGATACAGAGATACAATAATACAATGAAAGAAAATATTGATTTTATGCTAAATGATAAGACAACATCAATAAATAAAATCGATGCAAACCTAAGTTTTAATGAAGTGAAGAGTCAATGTATTTCTATAATAAATTGACTTTTTTCATAAATTATATACAAAAAGAAACACACAAAAATTTAACGCATGAAAAGTATTACAGTCGCAAGTTTTAACTTGCAAAATCTTCAAATTCCTAATTTAAAACTTTATTATGGAAAAGAACCATATAAAGTAATAGGAAACCAAACGCAAGAAGAAGCGTTTGATTACAAAATATCATGGATTCGCGAGAAAATCAAACGAATCAAGAGTGATATTATTGGCTTTCAAGAAGTCTGGGATCAAAGAGCTCTTCACACAGTGTTCAATACTACTGAACTTGGTGATTATGAACTAATCACTATGGATAGTAACTTAGAGACTGGTATTTCTGTTGCCATTGCTTACAGAAAAAGTGTATTTGCTCCAGTAGCACAAACTACACAATGGATTAAAAAATTACCGCAAGAAC
>CALLUT010000051.1 GCA_938010495.1 Candidatus Absconditabacterales bacterium | reverse complement strand
TTGTGGTTAGTTGTACTTGTATGTCTTATTTTGTGTCGCTCCTCTGGAGCTTTTTATTTGTCTTATAGGCTGGGTTATAAATATGTTGCTCCGCTGGAGCACTTAGCATTACATGATGGATTATGTAACCTTTTATAGATTCATGCATACGCTCCAGTGGAGCGTAATGTTCGTAGACTTTCATTGAAGCGACCAACGTACTCACTCCAGCGGAGCGATATGTTATTGATTGCAGAGGAGCGACCTATCCATAACCTACCACTCTAGAGAAGAATCATTGCTCCAGAGGAGCGAAACTTACATAACCTGCCGCTCCAGAGAAAAACCAGAGCTCCAGCGGAGCGAGATATTCGTAGCGGAGCGAGACATCCTTAGCGGAGCGATACATTCTAGGATTCATTTATACCTCAGATAAAATTGAACAACGAATAATCAAAAAGTTATCTCGAATAATAATTGGTTTCCTTGAAAGGGATTAAATAGTATTTGTTTGAAGTAAAAAATGAAAATATTACTAACGCTCTTGTTTATATTGATCAATTATTTTAGTCAAGCTCAAACATTCAATGTGACTCAACCAGAACCTTTAATCATCGAAGAGGTTAATGGTCATTATCATGTTACGAATTACTTACAGACAATATCACTTATCATGAACGGAACAGATACAATTTTGAACCATAATATAAATGTAGATACCGAAGAATTCCAATCTGAAATTTCACGCTTTAATCCAAGCATAAGCAATGTATCTGAGGTAGTCAAAGTGGATTTTATAATGACCGCTTGTTTGACCTCCATTGAGACGTATTACTTTATCATCGATTACAATGGGGATGTATTTAAATTTGGTCCTGTTTTAAGTACAACCTTTGATGTTGACCTACTCGAATACGATTTGATTTTTCCAGAAGATTCTTATGGTCTAGTTGATCAGATTTATTTAGGACAAATAAATTACCGAAAAGATTTATCTGTTTCGCATGTAGTTCCAATATGTCATATTTCAAAGGATTCTTTTTCTAGGATTTAAATGAAAGTCACCGCTTGTGAAACACCTTTGAACAGGATGCTAGGATTTTTAGAGGATAGATACGATTATATTTTTCTATTAAAAGAGAAACTTCTTTCCGTATGAAATGCTACACTATAATCCTGTGTGTCTCGTCAACAAGACAACTCTTACCAAATCCTAATATCCTGTTCAGAACACTTTTTTAGAACATGATGCTAGGATTTTTTAAGGATGGACAGGATTTTATTTTACTTGAAAAAGACAGACTCCGGTCCTTTCTCACCAGCACGTGGCGAGGCATTTCCGTCAACGGCTTGGGTCGCAGACCCATGAGAGCAGGGACTAGGATTTCAGGATTTAGAGATTAGTAGGATTTTATTTTTACTTAAAGCACTATTGTATTTTACAGAATAATTTTTTTAGAACAGGATGCTAGGATTTTTAGAGGATGGACACGATTTTATTTTTTCTTAAAAAGGACAGACTCCAGTCCTTTCTCACCAGCACGTGGCGAGACATTTCCGTCAACGGCTTGGGTCGCAGACCCATTGAAGCAGGGACTAGGATTTCAGGATTTAGAGATTAGTAGGATTTTAATTTTACTTAAAGCACTATTGTATTTCACAGAATAGATTTTTTTTGAACAGGATGCTAGGATTTTTTAAGGATGGACAGGATTTTATTTCTTCTTAAAAAAGACAGACTCCAGTCCTTTCTCACCAGCACGCGGCGAGGCATTTCCGTCAACGGCTTGGGTCGCAGACCCATCGAGTAGGAAATGTTGAGCTGAGGATATGAGGGAGGGGAGAGTGCCTTTGAGAAAGGTGCCTTTTCTTTTGTTTCGTTTTCTTTGGGCAAGCAAAGAAAATGAAAAATAAGGTTGTAATAAGAAAAGCCTGTTTCACTATAGCAGACCAAAAGAAATTAGTCTTTAGAAGAATCTATGGAGAGGTAAAGAAAAACTCTGATAGTTTAACTGGTAAATGGGCATCTACAATAAACTTCATGCAACTAATTTGCTTATATTTTTTACTTTAACAATATCCGCGGCAAATTGAATAACAGCATAAATATCTTCAATCTCTAAATCTGGATAGTCCGAGAGGATATCCTCGTTTGTCATGCCAGAAGCCATCAATTCAAGAATTGTTTCTACAGGATATCTTAACCCTCTTATGGTTGGTTTTCCATGACAAATATTTGGATCGATTGTTATTCTTTCTTGTAAACTCATTGAACAAATTTCTGGACTAAAGATAGTGTATATTAATGACTGATTCAATATTGTTTTCCTTAACCAGATATTTCTGACCATTTCATAGATTCGAAGTTTTCAAAAAGACAGATTTCCTTCCTCCTCAGCTCCTTTGAACAAGATGCTAGGATTTAATAAGGATGCACACGATTATATTTTTCTATTAAAAGAGAAACTTCTTTTCGTATGAAATGCTACAACTCTAATCCTGTCTGTCTCGCATTCGAGACAATCCTCAAAAATCCTGAAATCCTGTTCAGAACACTTTTTTTGAACAGGATGCTAGGATTTTTTGAGGATAGACACGATTTTTTTTACTTATAAAAGACAGACTCCAGTCCTTTCTCACCAGCACGCGGCGAGGCATTTCCGTCAACGGCTTGGGTCGCAGACCCACGAGAGCAGGGACTAGGATTTAGAGATTAGTAGGATTTTATTTTTACTTAAAGCACTATTGTATTTCACAGAATAGATTTTTTAGGACAGGATGCTAGGATTTTTAAAGGATGGACAGGATTTTATTTTTTCTTAAAAAAGACAGATTTCAGTCCTTTCTCACCAGCACGCGGCGAGACATTTCC
>CALLUT010000050.1 GCA_938010495.1 Candidatus Absconditabacterales bacterium | reverse complement strand
GGGTGCAAGCTTTTGGTATATAGCAAAAAACAATGATCTATAAATGATAGTATTTTCAATCAGCTTCCATCACTCTTACCTAAAAATAGTCTTATGGTTTTCAATAGTTCTAAAGTACTAAAAGCTAGATTACTATTTGGTAATTACGAAGTATTTTACTTATATTCAATTGATCAATTTTGTTTTAATTGTATGATTTGAATGACTATTCCTGATGTAAAAGTCGGGAAACATTTCAAGGTTTGAATGATAGTGGAACGACCATGAACTGATATCACCTTCACTGTAGAATCAATCAGTTATGAATGAAGAGTAATGAGGTGCAATAAACCAATATTAGAAGTGGTTGAGCAATGGGGTATCATGCCCTTTCCTCCTTATATTGAATACTCAAAAGAAAAAGAAGAAACATATCAACCAATGTTTGCTAAAGAACACTGATCAGTTGCTGCTCCTACTGCATCATTACATTTTACTTCTCAAACCATGCAAGACCTAAAACATAAATGAATAGAGACAACAGAATGTGTTTTGCACGTATGACTTGCAACGTTTAGACCTGTCGATACAGAAGAAATTAAAGAATATGAGATCCATAGTGAAGCACTTGTCGTGACCACAAATTTATTTGAGACAATTGCAAATAAACGTTTGAATAAGTTGAATATTATTGGAGTTTGAACAACAGTAACAAGAACACTTGAAACATTACCCTATATTTGGGCTCAATTTTCTAATGATGATAAAAAGAAATTTTCAAAAGAAACGAATGATTGGCGAGAAAAAACCTGTATATTAATTACAGAAGAAAAAACTAAGAGGTATGTTAAGTCTCGAGCATGGTCTGATGAGAAGACTATCATAGCTCACTCGACTCTCTTTATATTTCCTTGATTTATATACCGTGTGATTACATGATTACTTACTAATTTTCACGTTCCAAAAAGCACTTTATTAATGCTGGTTGCATGATTCATGGGATATAACGAAATGATGAAAGTATACCAACATGCGATCAATACCTCATATAAATTTTTCAGTTTTGGTGATGCAATGTTAATTCTTGAGTAAGGATTATCTTGCGAAAACTTTTCTGGTTCATATAAAAGAACTAGTACTTTTAATACTTTCAAAAAAACGTCATGATTGTGTCACTCATTGCAGCTATGTCTGAAAATCGTGTTATCTGAAAAGACAACACGTTACCACGAGACTACCCAGAAGATCTTAAGAGATTTAGATCAATAACGCATTGAAGTGCCATTATGATGTGAAGACGTACCTATGAATCTATAGGGAAACCTCTTCCATGAAGAAGAAATGTTGTAATATCAAGAAGCACAGAATTTCCAGAAGTTGAACATTATACAAGCCCAGAACAAGCTATAGCTGTCTTAGAAGAAGAACTATGAGATGAAGATCAATTATTCATTATTTGATGAGCAAGCTTATATGAATACTACTTAGAAAAAGCTGATTTTGTTTATATGACTCATATACCTTGAATTATTCAATGAGACACGTTTTTTCCAAAATTTGAAGAACATTATGATGAAATTGAAAGAGAAGAATGATCAGATTGACTTCAATTTGTAACGTATAGAAAAAAATGGGTTGAGTAGGAGTTTGAGTTTGAGTAGCAATATATAAAAACTGAAAAATTCTTATATGAAAAAGATTTTCAAAACTATGAGAATGAAATTTTTGATTCCCATGATGACATTTAGAATTATGAGAAACTCGAGAAGACTGCGCAAAGAGAGAAACTATGGAAGAAGCATGAATCGAAATTTCAAATTGTACATTATTATGAGTTACCAACGATGTTTTTAATAAAGAAAAACATTATATCACTATATTTATTAAAGCAGAATATAAGTCTGGAGAAGTACAAACTATGGAACCAGAAAAATGTGAATACCGGGAATGGGTTGAAACAGATAGCCTACCAACTCCTCTTTTTTTACCAATCGTGAACCTACTCAATCAATGACAAAAATTATAGTCTTTGCATGAAATTCAAATACTGGGAAGACGAGTGCTATTCATTATCTAAAAGAGAGATATTGAAAATTACATCCAGATATTAGAATAGAACTCATGAATGAAACAGCTCGTGAATATATTGATGCTCATGGTTGAGGTAAAGTCGAAGATGTACATGACATGCAGGTATTTATAGCATGACTAGAAAAGAAAAGAGTAGAAAGAATGAAAGAAATTAAAGAAAAAAACCTTACTGACCTAGTCTTTGTAGATAGAACAGCAATGGATTGTATGGTCTATACGTACCGAAACCTTATCAATAACAATCTAAATCGTGTAGATTTCTTTGATGATTACCACCAAGTACTTTGTGATTCTAGAGATGTTTATGATAAAATAGTGTTCTTCACTACCCCGATCAAAATTGATAACAGGTTCCCGATCTACAATAATGATCATATAAATGCAGTATTTGAACACTCATTCAAATATTTTTATTGAGAAAAAGTAATTACCTATACGAATAATATTTTCTTCCAAGATAACATTGAATCAACTATGTTTGGTAATTTATTTGATATGTAATTTTTGAAATAACAAAAAATTATAACATTGACAAATCAATATTATTATTTATTACTTATATAATAATTTATTATTGTTCTCTTACTAATGAGTAACTCATTCAAAAAATTAATTAATAGTGTTGATTTGGAAGGTTTTGATAAAAAAAATATCAATCTTGTTGAACATAATAAAGAAAAATTATCAGCTGAAATACGTTATTTGTTCAAATGACTTATCCTACCATTAGAAATACAAGACATTGCCAAGAACCTTAGAAGAAACCATACTTCTCAAGAAGAATTTGTACCAATAAAAATTGGAGAACATGATTTTAATATAGAATTAATCAATGATCATGAACGAGGAAAATATTGAAAAATAACAGAATTCCAGCGATGAGAAAATAAGTATAGGTCCGTGCCATATAACTGAGATGTATATAATCACTTACACCACCAACATCCTTTTTATGAAGAGTATGTTGAATCGCTGGTCTCAGCTTGAATAATTAGTGAACTCTACTGACGTCTATTAGTACTCTATCATCGTATTCATGATGTTCCTGAAGCTGTTAATTGAGATGATTTTGTAGATGATAAAACATCTGAAAATGCAGAGGAAGAAGCAAAAGTGATAATTGATCAAATTAATGATAGTTGAATTTACTATACTGAAAAAGAAAAAGAACTAGCTGCAACATTATTCCAAATATTTGAATGAAACGAAATTGTTTTTAAGCCTTGAGAGATAGTCAATTATTGAAATGACTCTATTAATAGTCGGTATGATAATAATTATTTAAATTCGAAAAAAATATTTTCACTTGATGTTCAAGCTGCTGTTCTTGCTAAGATAGCAAACAATACGGTTATAATACCTCCAGTCCTTTGATGAGAAAAAAGAGAGTTTTCATTATCTACATTACCTTTCGCTCAAAAATATTTAAAAAAAAATTCCTCAATTATAGAAAGAATGATAGACTACTGAAACAATGAAATTAAGAATTTTGATTTAAGTGAAATAGATATGTTTGGCGTAGATCATACTCTTCAAAAAAATCATAAATTGGATCTAATTAAATGAAAACTAATTGAGTTTCAGAAGAATTTTAATACATTAAGTAGTGTATAATCTTTTAAATTTTTCAATCACTCCTTCATGAAACAATATCACGATCTACTACAGCACATAATGGATAATTGAATTGATAAATGAGATAGAACAGGAGTATGAACTAGGAGTGTATTTGGATATCAAATGCGCATGGATTTAGCAAAAGGATTTCCACTACTAACAACAAAAAAAGTGTACTTAAAAGCGATTATACATGAGCTACTTCGGTTCTTAACATGAGACACAAACATCAAATATCTTGTAAGAAACAATATTAAGATTCGAAATGAATGGGCTTTTTCTATTTACCTAGAAAAAGAAAATTTAAAAGATTCTCTAGAAAGATATTCAGATAAATGGCATGAAAAACTTGCATGGTTTGTAGCACAAATCAAAGAAGATGATACTTTTGCAGATAAGCGATGAGACTTATGACCAGTTTATGGAAAGCAATGGAGGTCATGGGAAGCAAATGATTGATCAACTCATGATCAAATTCAAAATGTAATAGATATGCTCAAAAATAATCCAAATTCTAGAAGAATATTGGTAAACTGATGGAATGTATGAGAAATATATAGGCTAATAAAAAATAAAGATACTGCTCCTCCTCCATGTCACACACTTTTCCAATTTTACGTGGTTGATGGGAAATTAAGCTGTCAACTATATCAACGTTCAGCTGATGTATTTCTTGGAGTACCATTTAATATTGCCTCTTACTCATTACTTACTATGATGATTGCTCAAGTAACATGACTAGAATTATGAGAATTCATACATACATTTGGAGATGTTCACATCTATAACAATCATTTTGATCAAGTAAAAGAACAACTCTCACGTGAAACTAGAGATCTACCAACCATGAAAATAAATCATGAAGTTACAAATATTTTTGATTTCAAGTATGATGACTTTTCTATAGAATGATACGATCCACATCCCTCAATTAGAGCTCCAATAGCTGTATAATTTAGTGCATAATTTACTTTATAATTATAAAATACATATTATGAACCTAAGTATCGATCAAATTACAAAGTTTAAAGAAATGTGATTAAGTTTTTGAACTGAATACTGATTACCACTATTAACAGCGCTTCTTGTATTACGAATTTGACTTAAAGTAATTAAGTGGGTTACAAAAATAGTAAACAAATGACTTACAAAATGAAACATAGATATAACTATAGCAAAATTTGCTACAAATCTCGTAAGTTTTGCTCTTAAATGCCTTCTTGTTATTACAGTTGCATGAATGGTGGGAATTGAGACTACATCATTCGTAGCGATCATTTGAGCCGCATGATTAGCGGTTTGACTAGCCCTTCAATGAAGTCTTTCTAACTTCGCTTGATGAGTATTAATACTTCTATTCAAACCATATCAAGTATGAGATGTGATTGAATTAGATTGAGAGTTATGAAAAGTTGATGAAATTGATATTTTGATCACAAGACTGTTAACTTGAGATAATAGAGTTGTTATTATTCCAAACTGACAAGCTGCAAATTCAAAAATAATAAACAGAAGCCAACATGGTCCTATGAGAGTTGAAGTACCAGTATGAATTTGATACGGGGCTGATATTGATCATGCAAAAAAAGTCCTTGTAAGTGTTGTTTCGAGCAACAGTCTTATAAAAGATTCTCCTACTCCAGATGTTGTTGTCGCTGAACTATGAGATAGTTCAGTAAATCTTCTTGTAAGAGGATATTGCGATGCACTTGATTATCCAGCTGCATATGGACAAATAATGGAGTGAGCTAAAAAAGCTCTAGATAAAGAAAATATTGATATTCCATTTCCACATAGAGTTGTACATACTGTAAATACATAATTCTCCACTGTAATTACATAATATTTTTTGACGTAAAAAATCTTCTATGTATACTTAATGTATGCTAGAAAATTACACCACTAACTTATCAAATGAAATATTTCTACAAAATAGCTTAGCAACTCGATGAAGTGCTATTTGAATATTTTTTCTTGTATTACTCTTCATGTGGTGGTTCAAAAAAAGATGTCTAAGGTGACTTGTGAAATATAGTAAATATACACAAACAACTTGTGATGATTTTATTATTGATTCATTTGATTCACTTCCCCATTCATTTTTTGCAATAGTTGCTTTGTACTCAGCTTCAAACTTTTTGACACTAGGAACAACAATCGAATCAATAATATACGTCGCATTTGTAGTTTTAGCCATTAGTCAGCTATGAGTAACTATTTGACGTGTTCTTCTACACATTCTTCAAAATCATTATTTTGAGTGAGAAGAATGAAAACATACAATTTCCTTCCTACGCATGGTAGTAAATGTTGTAGTAGGAGCAATTGTAATACTTATGATCCTTAATAATTTATGAGTAGAAATAACTCCTCTGATTACAAGTTTGGGGATTGCTGGAGTAGCTGTTGCATTTGCTTTAAAAAATATACTTGAAGATTTGTTTTCATCGGTATCAATTTTTATTGATAAACCTTTTATTATAGGAGACTATATAGAAATTTGAGACGCTTCATGAAGCGTGACGAGAATAGGTATAAAGACTACTCGTATAACAACGACAAGATGAGAAGAACTAGTTGTATCAAATAGAAGACTAACAAATGAAACCATAAGAAACCATTGAAAAATGGACCACAGAACTATTACAGAAAATGTCACTATACCGTATTGAAAAGATCTTACTTTATTAGAAAAATTTCCTGAAAAAATAAAGTATTTTTTTGATACTCTAAGCGAATCATGAGTAACATTAGTAAGGATTTATCTTACCTGACTAGAAGAAAATGGGACAAAATTTACATATAGATACACTATTGATTCAAAAAATTATACACTCTATTTAGAAATTCAACAAAGGATTAACATAGAAATACTCAAAATACTCAATGAAAATGGTAGTCAAATTGCACCTTCTTTAAGACGTGTTATAAGCTAGATTGCCTAATTATACAAAAATAAAAAACGGTCATAGCAGTATGTCCGTTTTTTATATCTCTATAATATAGACTATTCTTCTTCTACTTCTTCAATTTCTATAGTATCTTCAGTGTTTTCTGCCTCAGGGATTCACCTTTTTCACATTCTCATTTCTTTAATTTGTTTGTCAACTTCAGCAGAAAGTTCTTCTTTCACAGTTGGATTTTCTTGAAGCCATTGGATAAGATTATCTTTTCATTGAACTTTCTTTTCACC
>CALLUT010000049.1 GCA_938010495.1 Candidatus Absconditabacterales bacterium | reverse complement strand
TATTTCTTTTTCTATTCATTTCTTACCAGCAAACTGGAGTCTGTATGTAGCAACATATGTGTCCACAACACGTCATTCATGTGGAGTGATACTTATTTTTGAAAGCACTTCTATAAGTGATTCTAGCGTAAATGGATTTGATAAACGAGAATCTGCTATTAGATTAAATATCATTCTTGATAAGATACTTGTCTTTCAACTTTTTGTATTGATAACTGAACTATCATCAAAACAAAATTTATTTCCATCAGTATCATATCGTACAGGAATTCTGTGTCCCCATCGTAATTGTCTTGAAATACATCGTGGTCTGATTTCTTCTAGCCGGTTTGTAAATATTTTTTTGAATCTAGGAGGATGAACATTTACTTCGTCATTTTCTATAGATTTCATGATACGATCTGCAGGATGTTTTACTCACATAAACCATTGTTTTGAAAGCAATGGTTGAACTCTTACTCATGTTCTTTCACATATTGGAACTGTAGTCTTATAATCTTCTACTTTATCAAGATTTCAAATTTCTCAAAGATAATGAACAAGATTATCCATAAATTCATATGCATCTTTTCATGCAAACTGTTCTCAAGCTCGTTCTGTAAATATATTATCTTTATCTAGAGCAAAACGGTCAAGCGGCAACTCATGATTTACTGCCATTTCATAATCAGGTTCTGAATGAGTTGGTGTAATTTTTAGAGCTCATGTACCAAAATCAATCTGTACAGATTCGTCTGCGATTACTGGTATTGGTCTATTTACTATTGGTATAAGAACATTTCTTCAAATCCATTTTTTGTATCTTCTATCCTTTGGATGAACGGCAATTGCAACGTCAGCAAATATAGTTTCTGGACGGATAGTAGCAACAGTTATACTATCTCATTTTCATTGAACAAAATATCTAATATAGTACATTTTTGTTTCGATATCTTTGTTTTCTACTTCGAGATCAGATAACACAGTTTGAGCTCATGGAGACCAATTTACCATATATTCTGACTGATAGATTTTACCTTCTTCGTATAATTTTTTGAATGCTACTCTCACTGAACGTGATAGTTTTTCAGAAACAGTAAACTGTTCTCTAGATCGATCTACTGATGCTCACATAGCTTTTATTTGTGAGTTAATAGTTCATCTAGTTTCTGTAACTCGATCCCAAACATGTCAGAGGAATTTTTCTCTTCAGATATCTTCTTTTTTGATTCATTTTTCAGCAAGTTGTTTTTCAACGACTACTTCTGTAGAAATCGAAGCATGATCAGTTCATGGTACCCATAGAGTATCATTACCAAGCATACGATTATATCTTACCATAGAATCTTCAATTCATGCCATAACACTATGACCTAAATGTAATTTTCATGTAACGTTTGGTGGAGGCAACATCGTTACAAATGGAGTTGCAGATTTTTTACCAGAAGGTTTAAAAACCCCTTCTTGTTCCCACCAATCATAAAGTTCTCTTTCAAATGAAGGATCGTACTTTTTTCAAAATGCCATGTTTTTTAACCAAAATGTATAAACAGATTAGCTTAAAACTACCGTTTCCAACGGTTTTTGCAAGAACTGATAGGGAAAAATAGTTTGCAAAAATCTATTTTTGTGTTCGTATCACTCTTTTTACTCAATCTATTTCTTTGAATCACTCGGCTTTTACTGAAATTTTATCTCAAATATTGTAAAGATCTTTCCATGAATCAATATTTCATGGAACACTTATAAGTGACTTATGAAGGAGTCATTCAACTCATTTATATGTAACAAATAATCAATAGTTGTACTTTAATTTCACGTATCATGTGAGTGGCGTATTTAATTTCAAATCTTTTGGAGTAAATTTTGTTCAATCATTATTTACTGCATCCTTCTCTACTTTTTCTGCAACCTTTTCAGATTCAGTAAATTTTTTACTCATCCATACATTTAGTAGTTTTTCTAGCTTTTCTCTTTCCATACCATAACGTTGTCTAGATTGTTTTCTTATCTTGTCTTTTATTTCTTCTGATAATTCTGGATCAGGAAGTGGAAATGTTCCCATAGAAAAAGGATCTGTTGTTACTCAGTCAACCATAAGTTTTATATATGCTTTAAACTTAGGTAATGATAAAAGATCATTTGGACTAATCATTTCTTTAAATTGTTGAGACATCATCGTAGCATCATCATATCACAATCAGAAACTAACAATCGTTCACACATTACCAAAGATAGCATTCCTTACGTTTTCTTGAATTTGTGTCGTATATTGATTTGCTACTATAAGTGATAGACGATATTTTCTTGCCTCAGACAAGATACTTTCAAATGAATCTGTTGCGAAATTTTGGAACTCATCAATATAAAGATAGAAATCTGTTCTATCTTTGTAATCCATATCTGCTCTAGACATTGCATCAATTTGGAATTTTGATACCAAGAATGAACCAATCATACTCGCATTATCTTCCCCAATTTTTCATTTTGATAAATTAATAAGCAGAATTTTTCATTCATCCATAATTTTTCTCAACTTCAAACTACTCTTCGGTTGAGAGAAAATATTTCTCACCACAGGAGAAGAAAGGAATTGCCCAATCTTATTTGCAATTGGTCAAACAGCTTCTGTTCTTTGTTTCTCTTGTCGTTTATCGTATTCATCTCTCCAAAACTTCATTACTACTACATCCGTCACATGCTCAAGAACTTCTTCTCTAAAGTTCTTATCAGTTAACATACGAACTACATGCATCAATGTAGCATTT
>CALLUT010000048.1 GCA_938010495.1 Candidatus Absconditabacterales bacterium | reverse complement strand
ACAAGTGACATCTTTTCAGCTTGGAGCCTGTATTCAATAGTCTTTAACATTGATATATTCATATCAATTTTTTAATTTTTCAAACTCTATAGTAAAATTTTCAACAGCTCAAGGTCTTGTTGAAGCACATTTTCAATTTGTTAAAAGACTACATGCGTTTTTATATTCTTTGTTTGCTATGTAAGCAAAATATTGTTTTACTAAATTAGTACGAGGATAATTCATTCTTTCTGTGTATGAGTTTGTGATTACACTATCTGCCTCATTTACAATAACGTTTCATGTGTCAGTATTATCTACTGTTCATTCATTGATTTGTTGAACAACAACAGTCTTTGTTGTTGTGTTTCATGTGGCAAGCGTAGGGTTTTGTTTATTATAAATCGCTACTCATAATATAGCAATTACAATAAATAATATAGCAACTTGAACGATAGTAGTATCTCTATTCATAGAAAAAGAAAAAAAGTAGAACGCAATGTCTACTTTATAGGGAAAAAGGGATTTTTTTCAATTAGTTTAAATCTAATTGTCATTGTACTTTTTCTCAAACAGTTTCTTGAATTTCTTTTATTACATCATGATAATTTGGAGCACTTGGGTTTATATATACTCTTCATGGTTGAGATAGAACCATATATAGAGGCACTCATGCTTTCCTGAATTTCAAATCACAATTTACACATGATCAATAATCTAATTCATCATAGTCAAAAATGATTATTGAACTAGCGGGAGAAAGAAATTCATTATCTTTTGCTTTACTTAAAAAATTCGCTTCTGCACATCAATCTTTTCAGCAAGTATTTTTACATACATGTGAGTGTTGTGATGCTGATACTTTTTTATCATGAAAATCTGATTGTTTTTTTAATGTACAAGATCTTTGATACTTTTCTAGATGATTTGATGTATAAACCATTTCTTTTGAATCACAGTCAATTCATAGAAGAGGGACGGCAGTGTTTGCACATCTAAAACGCCTTCTTTTTGCGTTTTGACGTGCGGTTTTGTGATGTAAGTCTGCAGCAAGCATCCCACATAATTTTGTGAAGTTTTGTGATAAAGACCGATCTATTATTTGTTTGCTGTCTTGATTTCTAAATTCCTCTAAGAGTTGATTTCATTCACTATAAAATCAATTACGATAGTTTGAGCTCTTTGGATCATCAAAGTAGTTGTGTAAGAGTTGTGTATAATATTCTCATGGGTTATTATCTTTATCTAGAATAGGGTGATTTTTAATTCTTTCTCAAGCAGTCATTAACAAATACATAATTACTTCTTTAGCGCATTTATTGTTGTCTAGTTTATAAAAAACTGAAAAATCACTTTCTCTAAGGATTTGACCTCACTTTGGAACATATTTGTCTAGATTTTTAGATTTTCGTCCTGCCATGATTTTTTTATAAGCTAAATAATTTACATCACTTATAATTAAAATGTCAAGTATTGCAAGAGCAAACTAAATTATATTTTTACAAAAAGTCTTTCTATGTAAATCTGAACATCAATGTTTTTTGATTGCTTTTCTATGTGCTAAAGTCCCATATCATTTATGTTGTGAAAATCAATATTGTTTGTATTTTTTTCATAACGATGACATATAGTTGTCTCTTTCTACTTTGGCAATAATGCTTGCAAATCATATATAGGAAACTTTACTATCTCATTTGATAATTGTCTTTATTGGAACGCTTAAATAGTTTCATAATCAAAAATCATGATTTCAATCAATTACAATTTGTACTATTTCAAAAATATTATTTTTTTCTATCAGTAGTTCTTTAAGTTTTTTTGGAGAAATAGTCCTTTTTCTAAATAGTTCTTTATCTCTTGCTTCTATTCATAATGATGCGTAGAGATTCTTTATAGCTTTAAAGATACTATCACAACAAGCTTTTTGTAAAGAGTTCATGATTCAATACTTGTCTATATATTTGTTTGATGACCATCATGTTCAAAAAAAAACCTTCCCTTTTTCTTGAAGCATAAGAGCTTTTTCATATGAGAGGTTTCTTTTCGTCTCACTCAGTCATTTACTATCAGAAAAATCTTTTGTAATAAATCTTTTCCATGGAATTACCGCTCAAACCGTTACAGGTCATGCTAAGGGTCAGCGTCAAGCTTCATCAACATATATTTTTATTAATTTCATTAGAGAGGATAATTATCAAGAATTCGTTGTTTATTTATTTTCATATGAGATGTATTTGTGCTCGCTTTTCACTCTTTGAAAACAATCACTTGTGGTGATTCATGTTTTATTAGACTTACTTCTTCAATAAGGTTTGAAACATCTCTATGTTCAATTATATCTACAAAATATAAATGTTCCAGTTGTCATTCTGCTTGAGCTTCTTGTATTTGTTGAATAGTTTTTTCAGATAATTTACAACTATTTGAGTTGTATTTATATACTACAAAGTTTTTTTGATTTTCAATTAATCAAGTAAGTTCTTGTGTTGTAGAGATATAACAAAGCATATAACTAAATCCAAAGTAAAATTTTATATTTAAACTCTATAAGCACTCTTTTTTCTATAAACCATTTTGCTAGTCCAGTGAACCAAGGAAAATAGAAACCCTTTTTTCAATTTGTAAGAATTCCATCTCTGCTTCATAGAGCAATAGCTAACTTGTCTCGATTAAGTAAAGAATGGTATTCAACAGATTCTCACTGCATTATATTTGCAATTAGATCTCAGACCCTTCTTCATTCAATCATAGCGTTATGCGCAGTAGTGTATAATCAATGAAACGCTACATCTCAACAAGCAAAAACATTTGTATATTCTTGTGAATAATAGTTCTCATGAAAGAGTATTGGTTTTTCAAATACATGATCATTTAGTTTTATTCATGTACTAACTATTGTTAGATCAGAGCTATATATGGTTCATGAAGTTGTTGTAATTTTGTCCGATTCTATTTGATCTACTTTCTTTCATAAAATAATCTCTACATTATGCCTCTCTAATCGTTTTTGTGTTGTTTCACTAATATAGTTAGACAGTGTGTGAAATAGTCTTGGTCATGAATGTATAATACGGACAGACTGATCTTTTCTAGATTTTTGAGCTATGATAGCGGCAACTTCTACTCACGTAAATCCTCATCACACTATAGTGATGTTTTTTGTTTTAAGGTCATGTAGATGCTTATTTATTCATGAGATATCTTCAGCAAAACGAACAGTTTTTGCGTTTTCTTTCCAACTTTTATTTCAATAAAAGTTAGTAGCTGATCATGTTGCAACTATAGCATAATCAAACGTTCGATTTTCTCAAGAATCTGTTGTTAGTGACGTGTTGTTTATGTTTGACACTCATTCATGAATAAATTCATCTGGATAGTATTTTCAAAGAGAAAATTGAATTGAATCTAATTTTTTATCATTTGCCAATATACATTCATGCAAAGCAGGAATATAACAAAAATTTTCGCGTTTATCAAAAAGTTTTATTGAAATATCTTTTCATAAACGTTTGCGAAGTATCAGTAGAGCTGAAAGTCCTGCAAAACTTCATCATATAATTGCTATAGAGGTGTGATTTTTTATCTTTCTCATAAAGCAGCCTTAATTTTTTGAACAAATTCATCCATTTCTTGAAGAAACATTTCCGTTTCTGCATTGATAATAATTTTTTCAATAAGATCATCTTGTTGTATTTTATTTACAATCATTTGATCTTCTTCAGATTGTACTGAACCAAATACTGAGTGTTTTCCATCTAACCATGGAGTTTCAGTATGTGTAATGAAGAATTGACTTCAATTTGTTCAAGGTCAAGCATTTGCCATAGATAATTTTCCAGGAGCGTCGTGACGAAGTTCTTGGTGGAATTCATCTTGGAAGTTATATCCAGGTCCTCAAGCTCACGTTCAATCAGGACATCATCATTGGATCATGAAGTCTTCAATAACACGATGAAAGTTTAATCAATCGTAATATCCTTCTTGTGAAAGTACGATGAAGTTTGTAACTGTATGAGGAGTATGTTGTGGATACAATTCAACATTAATATCTCATTGTGAAGTTTTGATAATTGCGTGCATTATATATATTTATAAGTTAAAGTGGCATTCTTGTAGATTGATCTTGTCATAATTCTGTTCACAATCCCTGTTGTTTTCTCTTCTTAGCTAATAACTCTTCAGATCATTTTTGAAGGGTCATTTTTCAACTATATTTTCATTTGTATAATCATGCAGCCCATCCAAATACAAATCATCATATGTGTGCCCACCATGCAACTCATCATCATCAAGTAGCTGAAGCCAGTGATCAAACTCACGAAGTAAATTGTTGCACAATCCAAAGTCATAAGAAATATGAAGCTGGAACTAATGTGGCATTCATTGTTTGAGTGTTTATTAATTTTATATTAGCTTTAGGAAACATTACAAGGTAAGCTCACAATACCGCAGCAATAGCTCAGGATGCTCAAATAGCAGGAATTGCACTTCACATATTAAACAAAATATGTCCTGCAGAAGCAGCTAGTCATCACGCGATATAAAATAAGAGAAATTTAAAGTTTCAAATAGTTGCCTCAATATTATCAGCAAAAACATATAAGAAAAACATGTTACCCAAAATATGTGACCATCAACCATGAAGAAACATATTTGTTATAAGCGTATAGAGCTGTTCTCATCAAAGAAGTACAGAAGGAACTGATCAATAAGTATAGTAGAATGTTTCTAGCACTTCAGGGGATAATGTTAATTGATACGCAAAAACTAAACAGTTTATTGCTAAAAATATCCAACTAAAATACGGAGTATGTCATTCGTGGACTTGATCGTCTCAGACGGGAAACATCATGGGAAGAATTAGTGATTTTTAAACAACTTCTACTGTAGTTAGGTTAGAGTTGGTTGCAAACGAATTTATATTTATGTTATCTTGTCTAGAATCTTATTAATCTCTTCATCACTCATTCTTTCTCAGTCATATGATGCGATGTATCATTCATAGGTTTTGAAAAATTTCTTATCATGAGTAATTTCTCAATCAAAAGGTTTGAATCAGTCATTGAGATACTCGGTATTGTGCATAGGAAAAAGTTTAATGTGTGCATGATTTATTCATGTTCACTCCATCATAAGTCATATTCTTCAGACTTCTTCGAATCAGTCTTTTAATATTTTTGCAGCTTTTTTTGCAGCTATGATAAATTCTTGTAGGGCTTGGTCTGGCATTTTGAGTACATCACTATCATAATGATCTTTTGGTATTACGACTGAAAATCATTCGGTGTTTGGGAAAGGTGAGAGTCGTGCCATATATTTTTCATCCTCCCAAAAAAGTCCATTTCATAATGGTGGGAATTCTTTTTGTGCTATTTTACAAAAGATGCAATCTGGGTTATGCGCCATGTGGCTTAGGAGTGTTAGTAAAGAGTTTGGCAATAGTAGCTGAAACTCACAATGTGAAAGCTCATGATGTTAATCAACTTAAATCAAGAGCAGAAAAAATGTCTGCAGTAAAACTACCAATAGCAGTTAAATATCAAACTTTTTCGGCTTTATTCAAGAAGTTATTAAATCATTCTCTTAATCACATTACTCTATTACTTTAGGGTATTTAAATGGAACTTCAACGATAGATACTCATTCTTCTTGTAAACAAGATTCTAATACTCATTTAAAATCATCTGGACTATTTACACGATGCCCATGTGCTCAAAAACTTTTTGCAAGTTTTACAAAATCAGGGTTTTGAAGATCTAATGCAAAATCACTATATCAATGGTTAATTTGTTTTCGTTTGATCATTCAATAAGCATTATCATTTAGAATTATGATAGTGAGATTGTTTCATAATCTTACTGCGGTTTCTATATCTCAAAGATTCATCATAAATCATCAATCTCATACTACAGCAATTACATTTTTTTCAGGATGAATTAATTTTGCTGCCATTGCTGAGCTGTATCCAGCTCACATTGTTGCTAAAGCATTATCCAATAATAAAGTATTTGGTCTATATGTTCGATAATTTCTAGCAAACCAAACTTTATACAGTCAATTATCAAGCGCTACAATATCATCTTCTCAAAGAACTTCACGGACTTCATAGATTAATCTTCATGGCATCATGACATCAGAATCATAATGAGATTGTGCAAAACGATTGAGCGTTTCTTTTGCTTTAATGGCTTCATCAAAGACACACTTGTTATTCCAATGCGATATGTCTATAGTTGCTTCACATAACTGCCAAAATGTATTTCATATATCTCAAATAACTTGAAGAGATGGCTTATATAACTCATCAAATTCTGCAGGAACAAAATTAATATGCACTACTTCGGTTTTTCCTTCTTCTATAATATTTGTTGGTTTTTCTATAGTATCATGTCATACAGCAAGAATTAAGTCTGCTTTGTTAATTGCTTCATGGATGTGATCATTGCTTGTGAGTGCTGCTGATCAAATAAATTGAGGGAGACGTTCATCTATTACTCATTTTCACATTTGTGATGTGAAAAATGGTATATTATTTTTTTTGATAAATGCCGTTAAGTGTTTGCTAACTCTTTTTCTATTTGCTCATGCTCCAACTAGTACCACAGGACAGTGTGCTTTTTGTATTTTTTCTATTAATGATATGATGGTTTTTTCGTCAGGAACAGGTCTTCTAATTTTTTCATGTACAATTGGTTCATATCATTCTATAGCTTCTCATGCAATATCTTCTGCTATTTCAATATGAACAGCTCAGGGTTTTTCAGATTCAGCCATAACAAATGCTTCCGCAAAGGTGCTTGCTACCCTAGATCAATCCATAATACTTTTTGCGAATTTCGTTACAGGTTCCATCATGCTTACTACATCAATAACTTGGAAACGTCATTGTTTAGATTTTTTGATGGGTTTTTGTCAGGTAATGACCATTACTGGATATCATCACAGTTGAGCATAGGCAACTCATGTCATCATATTTGTTGCTCATGGTCATAGAGTTG
>CALLUT010000047.1 GCA_938010495.1 Candidatus Absconditabacterales bacterium | reverse complement strand
TTGAAGAATGAATATCAAAACATGACTTATCAAATCACTTAGATAAATTGTGATATGATTGAGGAGTAAATTTTACTATTCTTGCTTATATTGACGAGTCAAATAGAAATTTTTTTCAGTCACTTCTTGAAAATAAGAACAAAGAATTTCAAGAAATTATCTTTGCTGTATACACGGATAATTGATTTGAAAAAATAACTTCAGTTGAAGAGTATGTGGATGAAGAGGTTACTATAGAATGAGTGTTATCCAATTAGAAACTCTTTCTTACAAGCAAGATATGCATTCTTAATAACTGAATCACGCTTGATTAGTCTATCACACGTTTCGATAGAGTAGATAACACTGGCATGATTTTTTCATCAAAAATAATTTCCTATTTTTTGAAGACTTCGTTCGAAGTGTTTTTTCGCAATAAACATAAGTAGTTGTCTAGCACGAGCAACTTCTTTGGTTCTTTTTGGTCAGATGATGTCACTTTTTAATAGTCAGAAATGGTTAGCAATATATGAAACAATATCATCATATCTATTTGAATATGATGCTGTCGCTGCGCTAGGGACTACTCATCAGTATCATAATGTAGAAAGCGCATCTACTATGTCTTTATTGGTCACTTCTTTCTTCAAAAGAGTAACTCTTGTAACAATAATATTTAAGGCTCATTCAAGCTCTCTCACGTTTGAATTTACTGTTTGGGCTATAAGTTCTATATGTTCTGAATCTAATTGTATATCTTTTTCATTGAGTTTTGCTTGCAGAATTGCCATTCTCGTTTCCATGTCTGGTTGCTTAATATCAGCAACAAGTCAAAGTGCAAAACGGCTTTGCAATCTAGATTCTAAAAGAGTTAACTCTTTTGGTGAACGATCTGATGTGAGGATAATTTGTTTTTTCTCAGCATAAAATTCATTAAAAATATTGTGAAATATTTCTTGTGTTCTTTCTTTTCACGCTAAAAATTGTATATCATCGAGCATCAGTACATCAACTTCTTTTAGTCTTGTTTGTAGTTGTCCAAGATTTCCTTTTCTTACTGCAGATATTATCTTATCGATAAATGTGCTTGTTGGTAAGTAGAGGACAACTTTTTTATCATCGTTTTCTATGATATAATTTCCAATAGCTTGCATAAGATGTGTTTTTCCAAGTCCTACATTTCAGTAAATGAAAAATGGATTGTATACTTCTCATGGTTTTTGAGCAATTGCTTGAGCAGCAGAGTAGGCAAGCTCATTATGCGCTCACACTACAAACCTTTCGAATGTGTATTGTGGATCAAACAAAATACCAAAATGCTTAGTAAGTTCTTTGGTAACTGATGGTTCAGAAAGTACTATTTGTGGAGTTTCTTTCTCTTGTGTTGGAACTACTTTTTTGAGATCACTTTGTAGTTGGTGATTCCCAGATTGAAGCTCGGTATATATTACAAAGTTTGGAGTATAATGACTATCAAACGTTTCTTTTATAGAGTTACTTATCGATTTTTTGAAAAACTTTTGTACTTGTTGTGCAACAAAATCATTTGGAATACCAATATGTAATTGATGTTTTTGATCATCAACTCACAACACACAACATTTACCCAAAAACGAAACAATCTTCTTGCTGTCTTCATTTTTTGAAAGGTCTACCAAAATTGCATCCCAAAGAGACTTGAGGTGTTTTATAGTCTTATCGTCGTATGTGTTGATGATGTCGAATAACATACTTGGAGTGTAGGGAAGTGATGTTGGTTTTCAATGGAGGACCCTTACTCAGCACTTTCCAACAACTTCATTTGGTTTTCCATAACTACGGTGTTAACGATGTCTTGGATGTTACCGTCCATGATTCATGGAATGTTTGGTCGTGATTGTTTGATGCGGTGGTCAGTAACACGATCTTGTGGAAAGTTGTACGTGCGAATTTTTTCTGATCTATCTCCCGTTCCGATTTGGTCAAAACGCTTATCTTTTTGTTCTTTGATTTGTCTGTCTATTTCGAGTTGATAGAGACGTACCTTAAGCATTTTCCAGGCATTTTCCTTGTTCTGTAGTTGTGATTTGGAATCTGTACCCATTACGATAAGCCCAGTTGGCTTATGGTGTAGACGTACTCAAGTTTGGTTCTTATTCGCATGTTGTCATCATGATGAAGATGCAGCAAACGTATCCATTTCTACATCGTTTGGATCAACAGTTACTTCTACATCATCTACTTCTGGCATCGCTGCAACAGTCACCGTAGAAGTATGGATTCTTCATTGTGATTCCGTATTTGGAATACGTTGTACTCTATGTACTCAACTTTCAAATTTAAGTTTAGAATAAACTTTTTCTCAAGCAATTTTTACCATAGCAAACTTGAGCCCTCAAATTCATGTTGTTTGATGTTCCATAATTTCAGCTTTCCATCATTGAATTTCTGCATATCTCAGATACATACGGAGAAGTTCTGAAGCAAACAGTCATGATTCATCTCATCACGCAGCTGGTCTAATTTCTAAATAGATATTTTTGGTGTCGTTTGGGTCTTTTGGGAGGAGAGCAAGTTGGATTTTTTCTTCCATTCAGTTAAGGTGTTCTTCTGCTTCAGTTATTTGTGCTTTTGCCAATTCTATAATTTCTGGATCATCATCCATTTCGAGGAGTTCTTTTCATTCATCAAGTTGGTCAGATCGTTTTTTTACAATTTGATAAAGTTCATAGACTTCTTTGAGTCCACTTAATTCTTGATTTATTTTCATCGCTTTGTGTCTGTCGCTACTTACAGCTGGATCATAGAGTTGCTGCTGAAGTGCTTCGTATTTTTCTGCGATATTTTTAAGTTTTTGTATCATTGGTTATCGAATCAGTAAAGTCAAAAATCAGTGTATTACTCAATATATCGTTTGTGATACAGAGCTTATTCATAATCCTATAATATCACGTAATGGTGTTGGAAGGAGTAATGCTGCTAGAAGTACCATTCAAATTACTTTCATATGTTTTTCTAACCAATATCATGTAGGTGGATGGAGGAATTTTATGATTCTATATCCATCCAGTGGTGGTAGAGGGATCATGTTAAACACAGCAAGAGCTACATTTATCCACGAAAACATAAACCAAAATTGCACAATCAAATCATTATTGTCAAAGTATGTAAGTCATCATGCAAATTTGATATACACAAGCATGATGATAGTTCCAATAATACTTAATACTATGTTTGTCGCAGGTCATGCCAAAGCAACAAGGAGTTCATCTCTTATTTTATTTTTGTAGTAATTTGGATTTACTATTACTGGTCTTCATCGTCAGAAGTTGATCAGAAATATACAAACAAATCAGATTGGATCTATATGAACAATTGGGTTTGGCGTAAGTCTTCATTGTATTTCTGGTGTTGGATCACCGAGCTTCCAGCTTGCCCAAGCGTGAGCGTACTCATGGAGTGATATCGAAATTACGAAAATCACTGCAAGGAAAATCATGCTAGTTGGATCAAATCACATCATAGAGTTAGAAGTATTGTCAAAGGAAAGAGAAGAAGCTTCAAATATTGAATACTTTTTCCCAGTTAACTGAAATATGATCAAAGATGCTAATTGTATCTATGAAGTCTCTTCTCCATCATAGTACATAAAGTCTTTGTGGGTAAGGGAATTCAAGCGATTCTCTAATTGCTATCGTTCATAGTTCTTTTCAAAGTACTATAAGTGGGATATCTTGGCTATATATTGCATCAATCTTATTCTTTATTCATGGTTTTTGATCATCACCAACTAAGAAGAAACGATTTATCGCATCAGCCAATTCTTGATTTGTATAAACTGATGGATTGATAGTTGGGATGCTACTTGTAAAGAGATTTGAGATATCTTTTCTTAGACCCATATTGATAGATCTTATTGCTACGTCATAATCTTGTGAAGTAATTTTTCCTTCAAAGGTGTTGGTATCACCAAATCCTTGGAAATCAAAGTATCATACTATATCTTTAGCTTCAAAATATGTTTGAAGAGTATCAACAACTGCTTGACTAGCTGGATCTGTAAAATAAATAATTTCAATTGGATCTCGAGTTGTTGAATCAGTTGTTGTTTCTACAGCAGGGTATGAAGGAGCTTCATCTAAATAGTAGATGATAAATCTATAAGTATTTGTGTGTGTTGTCCCTTTATATCATTTGATTGTATAGAGATTACGTCATTGTACTATATTTCTATAGAGAGGATTTAGATTATACAGTGATGATTGTGAAGCTTTATTATACGTTGATGGATAGTATTCTACTCATTCATTTACTGTTACTGATAACTTATCAAATGCTTCAGAGAAACTTAATTGCAATGGAACTTTATCAGTAATTTTTGTAGATAATTTATATTCTTGTTCTTCTGGATTATTTCCTCATCGAACTAATTTTTCTGGAAGTTCAGTAATTTCTGGTTCATCTTTTTTTACTTCTTCAACAGCATCATTAAATGATCATAGTTCTTGAGATGTTAACCATTCTATATTGTCAGATGATGCAATACTATCAAATAAGAAACGATCACGGATCATTAGATCATTTCAATCTTTCATTGTTTCTTCATCGAAAATAGCATTAAAAAGAGATGCTATATTTTTTCTTAGTGTTTTATTCATTCTAGGATTTTTTGTGTTTAGGAACAGTGTAGTAAATTTGTTCAAAATCACTTTGTTTTGTGTATATCCGTCAAATGGGACATCTGAGAATATCATATCAATAGTATCTGGATTGCTTTTTACATACTCAATTGATTCATCTTGCGTCTCGAATGTCTTAACTTGATAGTATTTGAGTAGTGTTGTAGAACAATTTGATAAATCAAAAACTGTGTTTGTAGCATCACGACTGTTTTTTTGCAACATAATACATGTTGATGTAACAGGGTCTTGATAAAAAGTACTAACATAGTTTTCTAACGGTTGATTTCCTAAGAGGTGAGATGGTAATATGAAATTCGTAAAGAATATCATATTATCAATACTTGGATTTGGGAATGTAACTGTTAGTGTTCATTCTTCTGCATTAGCACTTACAAGAACATTTCTAAATGCATCTAGTGAACTAATATTCCAATAATTATCTTTTAATATAGTTTTATAGGTGAAGAGTACATCATTTAATGTAACCGGTTCTCCATCTGACCATATTTTATCATCTTTTACTGTTACTTCAAAACGTTGATAGTTTTCTGTAGTTACAGTACAGAGTTCATCACGATAATTTATCGTAGTTCCATCAATTGTAGGATATACACATCAATTGAAGAGGAGGCTTTGATAAAATTTATCATTATCATCAGAAGATGTATAAGGAAGATAATTTGTTTTATCAGTTGTTGCTTCAATAAATGTTCATCACTTATCTTCTACTTGGTCAGAAGAAAACGAGATATATAAATATCATACATGGACACTTATTAATAACCAGATCATCGCAAAAAATGCGTATCGAGTTTTAGGCGTTAGACGTTCTTTGAAACTCATGGGAGTTGTAAAATTATGAAAGGTATGGAAGGTAAGCAGCACAAGCAACGAAAATGATTGCTGTTATAAGTGCAACGGTCTTTAATGTGTTTTCTACGTTCTTTTTACTTCAGTAATCTCATCAAGCTGACATTCATGCCATTCACGCTCATAGTCATCATTTTGGACTCATGAGTAGTACTGATCAAACGAATAATATTCATGTAATAACGAGTAATGCAATAATCAAAGTTCTCATAGAATTTTTAAATAGAGTAAATTGCTTCTTAGTGTAGCAATTTATGCGACTGTTTCAACTTGAATTAGGAGAAGAAACACATAATAAGAACTCACCATACCAAAGATATCGCTCTTTTGAAAAATAAGGAGAGGAAAGTCCTGACACTACAAACACACTAGAGACTAACGGTCTCTGGATCTCCACAATTTGGTGGGCAAAGGAAAGTGCCGCAGAGACTATACTAACTCGCTTGCGAGTGAAAGGTGAAATGCGGAGGTGCGCTTCGGTGCTACTCCTTCTGACTCTAGCAGATGCTAGAGCAGCGGTAAACCCTAGTGAGTGCAAGCTTACTGTCTCGTGCAGGAAGTGCTACAGTTCCAGTAGATCTGGAAGGAGAGAAATGATATCCCAGAGCAATCTGTGACAGAATCGGGCTTATATTGGTATGGTTTTTTTTATTGTTGGAAAACAATAATTATTGACATTTTTTGATAAAGCAATATAATAATATTGTGGGCGAACCCTACATTAAAAACATGAATTTAAATAACATTAGTCGGGTGAGCCTATTATTGGTAGCTTGCACCCTCCTATTAGGAGGAAAATTGGTTGCTCAAAGTACTTTCGTACAAGCAACAGCAGATGTAAGATTTGTAGAAGGAGATGCTGTATTTAACACTACAGTATTTGCATCGAAAGATGAAGGAGAAAAATGGGGATTTAGTTATTTTGCTTTGATAACAGAGGAATGGTCAGAAGCTTATGCTGGACCAATCTACAAAGTAAATGATAAACTAACCTTAGGAATTAGCGTAGGTATGGAATCTGTTGCTCCATACATACGTACTGCCGCTTCTGCAACATATTTTACTGAGAAGCATTCTGTTCTACTTTTCTTAGAGAAAGGTTCAGGTGAAGGAAACCATTGGTATTCTTTGCAATACGAATTTGTTCCTAAGAAAATAGGATATGGAGCAGTAGCAAAACGATTTTATGGATTTGGACCAACATTTTCTTTTCCAATAAAATCTGTCAAGGTTACTTTAGCTCCATTATATGATGCTGAAGCTGAGGTTGCGAAACCTACAATTTTCCTTGCAAAAGTGTTCTAACCCATAGGAATCTTTCTATATGGGGTTAGCCAATAAAAGCCTAATCCCATAAGAGAATCTCTTATGGGATTTTCTTTTTTGACAAAATAATAAACCAGAATTGTGACATTCTACTCTCTCAATAACACACTAAAATTTTCTTCTCAGACAATTTCTCAAACTTTTTCGTTTATTCTGTGATAAGCACGAAGATCTTCTTTGGATTTATCGGTTCTTATCATTGCTTTTTTCAGTAAATGAAAATCACTTCGTCACGTGAGGAGGAGTCATCGATTGATTCATAGTGTTCATGGTTCAACCTTATTTGCATGTTTCCATAAGACGCTTGTACAGTTATCAAGTATAGTGTTATAAAAAACAGGAGTATCGATTAGCTCGTTGGCTTTTGTTAAAAGAGATAGCAAAAATTCTTGAGATTGTTCTGGAGATGCAAGGAGTCTATACTGATAAACTGGATCTTCTCGTACTTCAGTTCTTAGCGGAATAAGATCACTCTCGTCTCAGATCAGATAGTAGAGTTCATATTGATTAAATAATCCTTTGAGAGGAGTGTATTCTTCACCTACTTCTTTCCTTGCTTCAATTGAGATGACGACGTTTGATCAGTCTTGTAATCAAAAACTAAGAAACGTATGTCAGATTCTTTCTTTGAAGGCAAATGTCGAAAGGAAAAAATCTACGTATTGTACATCATGTATATCAAATGATTTATCATAATAGTTCGCATCATAATCCGTATCTGATCTTCGTGTATAATCTCTGATTCATGTTATACTTACTTGGTCTCAATCAAATGATGTTGATGCTATCACGGTATCTTTTTCTAACCACTCTCTATCGTTAGAAGCTGTTTGTGAACTATTAAAAATTCCTATTCAAAACAGTGTGAAAACAATAATAAGTAAGATTTTTTTAATCATGCTTTATTTTTTTACGATAAAGAAAGTAGCTACTACAACACATCATACAATAAATGAAATTGCTGATCACAATAGCGTGGTAGATATTACTCACCACGTTGGAGTTATAGCAGGTAAGGCTCCAATCATAACTCATAAAAGTATTAGTATCGTTTGTGTATGTCGTTTTGCTAACAATCGTTTAAGTACTTTACTCATAAGTACAATTCCAATAATTACTCACAATCACACTGAAATAATTACTGGAAGCATTTGAAAGAGGAGTTGGGTATTTCATGTTGTTAGAGCTTCCGAAAAATAACTCACTGCTTTTATAATTGGTTCATACATTCATACGATGAGGAGTATATACGATCATGAGATTCAAGGAAGAAGCATAGCAAGACTTCAAAGTATTCATGCAATAATATATCCAGGTCATGTTAAAGGTATAGAAAATCATGATCATGCAGTTACGAGTAATCAAAACAATACTCACAATCAAGCATATGCGATATTGCGTGATTTTCCAAGGTTTGAATCTATATCTCTATAAAGAAAAAATGCACTACACACTATCAATCAAACAAAAAACACAGAAAGATATGTTGGGTATGATTCCATTAACCAATGCAATCAACGTGATCAGACTAGGATACTCACTGCCACTCATCAAAACAATGCAACTAAGAAATTTCCATTGATTGTTTTCCAAAATTTCTTGAAACGCCCAGAGAAGAGATCATTGAAGGATCATAATGTAAAACTAGAAAGTGATCAAATGAGCTCTTCATATAAGCCACTCATAAATGCTATAGTCCCTCATGATACTCATGGAACTAAATCAGCAAGTCACATAGCTATTCATGTAAAAAACGTTTTAGCATTTTTCATCGTATTAATACCAGACTAAAAATAAAAACAGCAATACTATAACCAAAAGTTATCATTTAACAACAATCCTTATAGAGTAGTTATTTGGTGTTTTCTCCTCTACAAATACCATCCTATAAACCCGCTTTGCATATAGTTTTGTAAAAAGAAAAATATAAATCATAGAGTGTCAATGGTAGAGCGTTTTGAGGGAGCGTGTTTTTTGTTTTTTTGAGATCTGTGCATATGATAGAACTACAAACAAAATATTTAAAACGATAAACAAAACATGAAACAAAGTTTCTTAAACAAAAACACAATTACAAATCTATTAATAGAAGGGGTGGATGCATTCCTTGTGGTTTGTAGTGTGGTTATTGTATGAATGATCGGGCTGTATTACAATGTATTTTGGATTGAGATTCAAGATATCTTGTGATATGAAAATAAGGGTGTTGCTATTGTAGCCTCATATGAACGTGCTATTGCACATGCTGATCCTAAACAACATTGAACTGCACTGCAAAACCCAGAAGAAATTTTTGGTGATTTTTCTTCAGTAGAAACTTTACCTGAAACATCGAAACAGCAATTATACGAATATAATCTTAATGAATATCTAGAAAATTCCCTATCTTCTTATTCATTACCATTTTCTACAGTCCCTCCAGGTCGTTTTATGATGATACCAAGTATTGATGTTCAAACACCGATTGTTGATGTCCCATTTGCAACACCAGAGAAAATTGAAAATGCAGATTTTGATAACGAATTAAAAAAGTGAGTAGTACAATATCCACATATGTCAGATCCTTGAAAACCTGGTAACACTCTTGTTTTTGGTCATTCTAGTGTTGATATTTTTCAAGCTAAAGACCAAAAAGAATTTGGACATATATTTTATAAACTTCCAAAGTTGAACGCTGGTGATTTGATTCAAGTAGTATGGGATTGAGAAATGCATGAATATGAAGTGCAAGAAAAACTTATTAAATGGCCAGACGAAGTTCCTGATGAAGTAAATAAAAAAACTGATAAAGACATGCTTACATTGATGGCTTGTTATCCTTTGATGTCTGATGCGCAAAGAATCTTGGTGAAAGCACTACCACGTAAAGATGCTTCAAAAGATATGTTGGCTTTTACCAATAAAAAAGTAATTCAGTAGATGAAAAAAATACTCCAAACTATAGCGGTAGTATGTGTTATGATTCCATTTATGGTAGTAGCTCAAGCAGATCTTTCAGATAAAGAAAACCCTGAAGATGTACTTTCATACAACGCTCAAAAAGGGAAGTTATTACAAGAAGTATATTCAAATCCGGATTATGTTTCTCTTATTGATATAGAAAAGGCAACAATAACTATGGAAGACCTTTCAAGATCTTTCTTAGCAATTGAAAAAGAGTATGAGCAATATAACGAGGAAAGAACTATCATTGAAGAAAAATATTGAAATGTTCAAGAATCAATCAATAAGATTCTGAATGAGTCTGCTCTCACTCAAGAACTGGTAGTTGATACACTTACTAAAATTAGTTTATTAAAAAATAAAATTTCTAAACTTAAAGAAGCCATTGCTGTTATCCAGTGAGATATAGAAAAGAGTAGTGGAGACTTACAAGAGTATACTAAGTTCCTCTATTACCTTTATAACGATTACTACTGATGGTGATCATGAGGAAATAATGTTTCTCTATTAGTTAAATCAGATAATATAGCAGAAAGCCTTTCTACAAATGATTCTGTTATTATCCTCACAAAATATCTCCAAAATCTTTTGGATACTATGAAACAAAAACAACATGAAAATGTATTAATGATTCAAGATGTAAATAAGGCCCAATTAGCTTATACACAAGCTTGAATGAAACTTAAAGATGATCTTGATTCTCTCGATCAACAAAAAGCATCACTCTATGAACTACTTTCATATTTACAAACAACCAAAGAAATCGCTGATAGTCGTGTAAGTGCTTTGAGATCTTCTAAAGAAGAACTTGTTAATCAATTGTGAACAATTAAATCTATCGCAAGACAAGCTAGTCAGGTGAGAAAAGATACTCCAGCAGCAAAACTATTAGCAATGAAGGATAAAGAAGATTGAGATACGTATTTTTCATGGCCAGTATTATGATCTAATTTTGTAAGTAGATTCTTTCATGATGAATTCTTCTTTAAAGAAACATGAGAAAAATATGAGTGAGTTCGTTTTGAAGTACCACAAAGAAGTCCTGTATATTCTACGGCACCATGAGTAGTGTATAAGGTAGTCTATGATGATGATATGAGTTTAGCTTGGATTATTTTGCTCCATAAATATGGATATGCATCATTTTATAGTCCGCTAAATGAAGTGTTTGTTAAAGAATGAACGTTGGTATCAAGAGGTGAAATTTTATGAATGAGCTGATGACAACCATGAACAAAATGATCGTGAATTGATTCTGATTGACCTCGTTTAGATTTTGCTATAACAAAAAATGGTGACCCATTTGACCCTTTATTATGACTAGATATTAGTATTTATGTTGAAAAAAATGAACTACCAGAAATATATCATACAAAATTTATTAAAAACTTATTTGAAAGAGATGTGCCTTTAGATAAACTTGGAGTAATCCCTTGAGAAACTATTGCAGAAAGAAGGGATGGTTTCCTGGCACTGTATGCTAGATGACCGTTTGCTGATTCATCACTTTGGGTAGACGCAGCCAATCAAACATGAATAGATCCAATATTTGGTATTTGTATATGATTTGCAGAAACAAGTTTCAAAAACTTCAAAACAGCCAATAATATTTGAAATGTATGAAACGATGATAGTTGAAATACTGTTGTATTCTCAAGCCCATTAGCATGAGCAAAAGCATTATTTAATGTATTTAACAATAGATACTTGGGGAGTTACAATACTTTAAACGAACTTTCTAGATACTGAAATCGTGATGGATTTATCTATGCATCATCGCCATATAACCGACAAAAGAATATTATGAACTGTTTAAGTTGAATTTATTGATACCGTGTTCAAGAAGACTTCCCAATTAGAAGACGAACGAGATAAGTGCTTTTCATTACTCACATGACATGTTTATGAAACGAATATCGTGCATAGCATTTTGATTGCTTGTATTATTACTTCCTCATTTTGTATCAGCAAATATGAAGGTTTCAACTATTGAACGTCCTCCTTTTGTATTCTATGAAAACTGAGAATTTACGTGATTTTCAATTGATTTACTTAAATCTATTCAATTGAGAAGTAAAATAAATTATGACTTAATAGTTGAAGATTCATTTCATGAAATGATAGAAAAAGTATCAAATAAAGAAATAGATTTTGCTATAGCAAACATATCAATTACTTCAGAAAGAGAAAAAATTATGGATTTTTCTCATCCAATTTTTGATTCATGAATTCATGTTTTAGCAAACAAAAAGCCTACATGATTTTTTGAATCATGATCATTTAAAATGATCATAGTAGTGCTTTTATGAGTATTATTGCTAAATATTTTCATAAAAAAAATTTCAACATCGCATTGAACATTGATGAATATACCAGCTTCTTTTTACTTAACAGTATTATGGATATTATGATGATGACGAGCAGTTATATCATTTGTAAATAGCGTGACTCCAGAGGCACAAGCTCATACTAATTGGTCACCCAAACAGTACTTAAAACAACAACGCGTTGGAGTATGACAATGAACAACATTTAGTAAATACTTAGATGAAAATTATATTGATTATAGTTCATATAAGGACTATTCTGCTTCACTCGAGGCACTTAAACGTTGAGAGATCGATGTTATACTAGCGTGAGCTGCAGTTGCTAAATATTACGTTACCCATGAGTGAAAGGATGAAATAGAAATCGTTTGAGAGATGTTTGCAGAAGATAAATTGTGAATTGCTATCAAAGAAGGAAAAAATACTCGTAGAAAAATTAACAAAGCATTGCTTTCAATTATAGAAGATTGAACATATGAAAAGTTAATGATTAAGTACTTTTGAGAAGAATAATTTTATTGTTTGCTGATTGAGTAATGAAGAAAAATTTGTGAATAATACTATGAATATGTAGCTTGTTTTTTGGAATGTGAATATGTTCTGCTCAAGCAAGTAATTGAGCAATTACGGTCTCTACTATTGAACGTCCACCATTTGTTATTGGTAATAGCTCTGATACTATTACATGATTCTCTATAGAACTTTGGGAACTTATAGCTACTAGATTAGATATCTCATATGAATATAGATTGCATACTTCATTTTCGGATATGATTGATAGTGTAAAAAATAAAGAGAGCTCTTTAGCAGTTGCAAACATTTCTATAACCTCGGAAAGAGAAGAAGTAATGGATTTCTCTTTTCCAATATATGATAGTTGATTGCGTATTTTGGTGCAAAAGGATGCTATAACCTCTAGTAGTACAGAGTCATTTTTTGGTGTAGTATGGTGATCAAATATACTGAGTATACTGTCAGTGTTGCTTTTATTAATAGTTATATTGCTTCTTGTTTTTACTTTCCAATGAAAAAAATACAAGAGTCGACTTTCAATAGCGTTTTACTCTCTATGACTATGAATCTTTAGCTACATGATGCTTGAATATAAAAACATTAAATCTACAAATATACCAAATTATGCTATTTCATCATATAAAGATCTTGAATGAAAAAAAATATGAGTTGGAAAAAATACTACTATGAGTAGGTTTTTAGATGGTAAGAGTATTGCATATATTGCATATGATGATTATCAACAATCACTTACTGCATTAGAATCATGAGTTGTGGATGCAATAATAGCTGATGCTCCTGTTGCTAAATATTATGCTAATAATGATTGAAAAAATAAAGTTATGGTTACTTGAAAATCATTTTCTCCTGACAAAATAGCTATAGCAATAAATAAAGACATAGAGCTTTTAGAAGACATTAATACCGCATTACTTCAAATAAAAGAGGAGTGAACCTATGATATATTAAAAGAAAAATGGTTTTGAACGTAAATACTTAAAAATAAGAGATGAAAATTTGACAAAATAGTTTGACGACTTTATACTTATGTTGTATCTTTATTATTATATATACAAAGAAAATGAAAAAATTACTCGCAGTACTACTAGTACCTGTACTAGCTGTTCTAGGTCTTGCAACTGTAAACGCGCAATTCCAAACAGAAAACCCTTACGAAGTTGCTACTAATGATGGTGGTGTACAAAACGTAAACGTTATTGGTCAAGGTCAAGGACAACAAGATGCATTTGTTAATGTTATTAGAGGTTGAATTAACTGGACACTTGGTATTCTAGCATTTATCGCTCTTATTATTCTTCTTTACGGAGGTTTCCTTATGGTAACTGCTGCTTGAGATGAAGAAAAGTACAAGAAATGATTTACTATTCTTAGACAAGCTGCAATTGGTCTAATCCTTATTGGTATTGCTTGGTTCGTAGTATCTATTATCTTCTGGTTAGTAAACCTAGTGGGAAGAGCAACTGAAGGACAATCTGCAAATACTGGTGGATAGTCATAACTTTACTAACACTTGTTCATTATGAAACAATTAATAATCAAATGTATGGCGTTGCTGCTATTAGCAGCGCCGATACTTTTACTATGAAGTACGGCTTCTGCTACATCACTTATTGATAACGCGAAAAGTCCTTTTATTGATGAAACTGATACAGGAGCAGCAACTGATGTTGCAGTAATTGGAACAGATAATCAACAAAAAGATGCATTTATTAATGTTGTGAGATGAGTAGTAAACTGGGTATTATGAATCATGGGTCTTATTGCTTTAATATTCTTAATCTACGGATGATTCCTTATGGTGACATCTGCATGAGATGAAGAGAAGTATAAGAAGTGAATCACAATATTGAGACATGCAGTAATATGACTGATCCTTATTGGGACAGCTCGATTTATAGCAAGTCTTGTCTTCTGGTTGATTAATAGAACAGGAAATATTACCGCAGGTTCATGAGCGTGAACTGAAGGATAAATTTACTTATTACTTACATGAAGATGTTGTTAAGAAAAACAATGTATTGGATAATCTGATGAATCTTATGACTCAGTATGATCGTTCCTACAGTTACAAATGCACAACTTACTCCAGATAATCCATTTGTGAATGATTCTGATAGTTGAAGTGCTGAAAAAGTAAATGTGATTTGATCAGATAGCTGACAAAAAGATGCATTTATTAATGTAGTTAGATGATATGCTAACTGGATCCTATGAGTATTGTGATTAATAGCTCTTATTTTCGTAATGTATGGATGATTCCTAATGGTAACGTCTGCATGAGATGAAGAAAAATACAAGAAGTGATCTACAATTCTGAGACATTGAATTGTATGATTGATTCTGATTGGTACTGCATGGTTCATCGTGAGTATTGTATTCTGGTTGATTAACTTAACCTGATATCAAGCTTGATGAAGTGCGTGAACTGAAAGCTAATGTTTATTATCAATCTTACCAACATGATTACTACAATCAAAAAATTATTCCTTATTACTATATGATTTGCACTTTTGGCATTTCCTGTTTCTTCTGTATTAGCTTCTTCATGATGATGAGGATGATCAGTACTGAAGCCAGACAATCCATTTGTAAATGAACTAGATAGTTGAAGTGCTGAAGAAGTTAATGTAATTTGATCAGACAAAGGACAACAAGATTCAGTAATTAATGTTATAAGATGATATGCTAACTGGGTATTATGAATTATGGGTCTTATAGCACTTCTTTTCTTGATTTATGGATGATTCCTTATGGTAACATCTGGATGAGATGAAGAGAAGTACAAAAAATGAGTTACCATATTGAGACATGCAGTTATTTGATTGATTCTCATTGGTACAGCACGGTTTATTATTAGTGTAGTATTTTGGCTTATCAATCAAACTGAGAACCAAGCTCCAGCAGCTTGAACACAATCTTAAAAGGAATATTCTACTGCGAGTAGAAAAAAATATATATAAATCTACCTGGCTTTGATCGGGTAGGTTTTTTTTGCAAAAAAAAGATACTATGTATATAATATAGATATGAAAAAACTATTACTTTGATTTTTTCTTTGTTTGGGTGTCGTTACTATGGTAACGCCAAGTATTTCTCATGCAACGGAATCAGCATTTTGAAAATGATCTTCAGTAAATGCTACTAAAGAATTATCAATATGATGAGTAGAAGATGGTGAAATTAAAAGAGAAAATAGAGCAATTGATGTTATAAAATGATTTGTTAACTGGATACTATGATTATGATGATTAATCGTCTTGATTATGCTTATTTATGGATGAATATTAATGGTTACATCTCAATGAGATGAAGAAAAATACTCTAAATGACGAAAAGTTATGAGAGCAGCATTGATATGAATAGCTATTATTTGAGTGGCTTGGTTTATCGTAAGTTTAGGATTGTGGCTCGGTCAACAAGCGTGAAATCCTGCGGATGGATCTAGTGCATTAACTGAAATTTAGTCTTGTGGAAACAGTACTTCAAATGTTGAAGCTAACTCTTCATTTGTATAAAGTCCAGGAATCGAATATCGATCTTGGTCTTTTTTGTTATAGAAGATTAGTGTTGGAAGAGATGATATGTTGAAGAATTCTTTAGCTTGAGAGTTTTGTAGTTTTAGGTCTTGTGTAGAGTCTGTTGATACAAGACATTCACTAAATCATTCAATTCATAGTTCTTTTCATTCATTAAGAAGTTGTTGTGTTGTTTGGTAAGGAAATTCAAATAATGAAGCAAGCAATGACATACGTTGAGGTCATGATGCAATTTTTTCTCAACACATCCAAGCATGCTGTGTATTATATGTGCTTTCAATTCAACTAAATGAAGTTGTGTATCATTTATTATAAACTATTAAGTTATCATTAGCGATGAGTTGATATGATGAAGTTGTTCATTCATCACTCATTTGTTTACAGTAAATTGAATCAAAGTCACAATAAACAAGAAGTGCCCAATCTGCATCAACTTGTCAAATTCAATTATTATTTTCTATCAATTTTTCAAAATCACCTAGCGAAAGAGCTCCAGTTGTTACATCTGGATGGAGTTTTGGATTAGTTTTTATGACTTGAGTTGTTGTATTTTTAGTAGTAGGAGAACTATTAGATTGTTTTGTAGTAACTATAGATGCTAACTTATCCCAAACAGGTCTCATTATATCTGTTTTTTGAATAGAATCATCTGTTGCGTACCATTTCCATAATCAAAATACGATTATTCACGCAAAAAATACTGTAAGTAGGGCTCTGAAAAATCTCATGAGTATAATAATTTGATTAAATAGTATATGTATTTAATAAAGAAGATTAATAAAAAGTCAATATCATATCTAAGAAAAAATTATCTATCAATAGTATCATATGATAGTAAGAAGTCCGCGAGTTGAGAGAAAATTTTTCAAGCAGTTTCAGCTCACCATGGAGATATTCTTGGACGCCTAACTTGAATAGCTATTACGTAATTTGGGTTGGCTGCTGTAACGAGTCATACAAACGATCAATTTGTCCGTCAGTGTCATCATTGATATTTTCACCTAAAGGCAATTTCTGAAGTTCATGTTTTTCCTCAAAGAGATATTCAAGGAACTTTATATTCTCTCAATCATCATGAGTCAATTACTCAAACTAGAGCTTCTTTCATTAACTCACTCGTTTCAGTTTTAAATACTTTGGTGGAATTTTTCTTTTTTATAGGAATATAGTCTTTAATATTTGGATCAAAAAGAGCTTCTACAATAGTAGGTTGTACATACATTCATCAATTAATTAGCGCAGCATATGCGGTTGCCATTTGTAGGGGAGTAGCAAGGAATCACTGTCAATAAGAATTATTAAAGTATCTTGCTAACGAAACTGTATTAAAGTCAGGAAGAGTTCAAGCTTCTTCATTTGCTAGTTCAATAGTTGATAGTCTTCAAAATCATAATTTTTTCATATATGAATAGAACACATATTTGGTCATAGCTTGAGAAATTCTAACCATTCACACATTGCATGAAAATCAAAGAGCATGCATAAAGGTGTTTGATCATTTACATCTATAGTCGATATTTGCAATAGTATATGGTCATATTTTTACAAATCATTTTGGATCATCATAGAAGTCGTAGAGGTTTATTGCATCTCAATCTATTCATGCTCAAAGTGTAATAGCTTTCATAACACTTCATGGTTCATAAGGGAAACTAATATTTTTATTTACAAATACTTGAGGGCCAAGGTAATTTTCAAAAATAAATTTTTTGGTTCATGGAAGATTTCTTTCATCTACAGAGGTTTGTATCATAGTGTCTCAAGAGAGCGCAAATACTGGTACATCAATATATGTTAAGTTATCAATAATAACTCTTTCATTATATGATAACGGTTTGAGGGCATATGATTTTTCGTAGTTATTGGGGTCAAACGTAGGCGCATTTGCCATTCATTTAACCTTTCCAGTGTATGGATCTAAAACTGTTATCGCTACAGAATCTGCGAGAAGAGCATCACTATAATAATTTGCAGTAGCTTCAAGTTCTTTTTGAATTACAGGATCAATTGTTAAATATACATCAACTCAATTTTTTGGTTGTTGGATATCAAAGTTGTTTGCTCAAATCTGACCAATCCATGGGGTAGCAAGTCAGATAATTTTTCAGTCTGTTCATCATAATTGTTTATCATAGTATTCTTCTATTCAGTAATACGAGTTCTCATTTTTATCAACATATCATAATATATGTGCCATAAAGTTCCCATGTGGATAATATCTTTCCTCAGAAGTTTCTAATCAAAGTCAGTGGAGAAGTGGAATTCAATCTACTTTTTCATCGTATAAGTCAGTCTTTGCATCTTTAATACGTTTGGTAATTTTAGCATTCATTTTTGTTAGAAGCCTGATATATCTGATATCCTGTTCTTGGAATGATGCTTTTATCTTATCGGTTGATATATCTGCTTCATATTTTTTGAATAGTTTTTCTAGTTCGGCTTGACGAGCATCTGGTTGTAAAATTTTTCAGGGAAGAGTATAGAGAAATTGATTACTAAAGAGTTCAGTATATTCGCTGTAAGGCGGCTGTGAAAGTATTTCACTAAGTTCTTCATCTACTATCTCTCACAGATAATTTCTTTCTCTAATTCATGTCTTGATGGCTTCGGTATATCTTTCACGAATTAAGTTTTGCGCTGTTTCAGGAGTGATTTGTTCTAAAATATCAGTTACTGAAGTCTCATAATCTTCATTATTAATGAATATCAAATTGTCTCACGAATATGTATAGAAAGTATTTTTTTCTGGTAAGAGAGTCTCTCAAATAAATTTTTCAATATTTTCAACGCATTCAGATTTAGTTGGTTGCTCTATTCAGAAATCAACACAAAGATGATCATAGGTAATCGGAACAAGAATATCTATTATTTTTGATTTGTGTGCATCATCTTGTATAAATTTCGGATCAATAAATAGTGTAAAGTATTTTACATTTTCTGTCATTTGTAATTGTGTTCACGCTTTATCAGTTACATATATTTGTCATCTTTCAGCTTGAAGTCTAGATGCAGTAAGATGTTGTCAGGCTAGAACTTCTCTATAGTATCATCATTGAACAACTTGTAAAATGAATAATCTAATAAGAACTACAAAAAATAAAAATCAGAAAAATCGTATGAGACGTTGCTCACGGCTTAGTGATTTGATATATTTTTTGATAATAATTTGTCGTTCCATATGACAGTATTTTTATTTGTTTAGTACGTTTATGCAACCTAATTACACGTAATTGGATATTACTTATTCTATCCAAATGTTTTTGCTGTTTGGATTATGTGTAACTCGTGAAAACCACATCTCATGATATCATGGGATTGTTCTATTTTTTTCGTTATTTACAGTAATGATGCCATTTTCTACAGTCGCCTTATATGTTTTTTCTCATACAGTTATGCTAGCTGATTTTTGTTCCGAAAGAGATTTCTTAACAAACGCTAATGATTCTGTTCAATCATTTACTACATAAAGAATTTCTTTTTTTGGAAGTCTTGTATCATTATTTGAAACAGGGAAATAAAGCGTGTCGTTTACATCATAGTCTCAATATGGAGCATTTGTATAGTCTCTGTTATATCATGTATCATCACTTAATACGAGTCATTTAGGATATGTTGAAGAGAATTGTTCAAAACTAATCACATCACTAGAAATTTTGTTAAGTATTTTTCAAGTGTGTTTTCAAATCACTCACTTTCATAAAGCTTGTGACCATAGGGTTTCCGAACTCGTATCATACATAAGTAAATTTGATTCTCGAAGTAATCATGACACTCAAAAAGTAAATACTTCTCAGTTAAGACGACGATCAAAAACTATTGCTGATCAACATAAAGGACAAAACGTTACACTTACAGGGATTCAATCCATTGAGTCATTCACTATCTCATGCCAATTTAAAATGGAATAAGGAAAAAATTTATGTTCTTCTCACAGGGATACGACTATTCAAAGACTTTCGTTTGTTATATAATTTACTTGCTTAGCTTCTTCAGCTTGAATGTATTGAGGATTATTGATTGTCGGAATACCATCTTTTCAAGGTCATCAATCACGAACTTCATCAAGTGAAATCTCTTTTTTGGATGTGTCTGTGCCAAGTCATTGTCTTGCAAATTCTTGTGATACAGCTGGGATTATATTTTCATCTATTGTTATCTCTGCAGTATCAGAGGAGGGACTTTCGTTAAGTGGGGGGATTTCTCAGATGACAGTTCATATCTCTCTGATTTTATTGTCTGAAGTATTGTTGGTACTATCTAGATTACTTTTTATAAGTCATACTCATAAAGTGATTCATATAATTACGATCAAAATAAAAACAGCAATGCGATTGTTCATTGAGTATTTGAAGAAATAAATATAGATATGTTATTGTAAAAAATCTAATTTTGTAGTTCTTATTATTAGAGGGTTGTATATTAATTTTGAAGTTTATCTTTTCTAATTCATCACATCGTTACAGTTATTCATTTAAGCTCTTCTCATGAGTTTTCTAAAACAGGTCAATATACTTTTAGAAATATATCCATTGCTCATTCATGAGCTTTTGAAATAAGTAATTCTCTAGTTTTAGCATCGCTTAGTGCTTTATTTTCTAATTCTTTATAAAGTTCGATTTCATCATTTTTAAAAACCTCCATTTCAAATACTTCTCAATTTTTATAGTTAACTATTGGATCGGAATATAACATGATTGCTTCTGGTTCTGGTAGTTCAATTTCAATCATTTTAGAATCATAATTGTAATTAAATTTGGCTCAATGCAGGTCAAATGTTACTCATAATTCGCCATAAAGTGTCATTTGTAATTCTTTACTTTGTCGTGCGTTTACTACTTTTTTACCATTTCTTTTAAACCATCAATCATCACTGTTTTCTTCATATAATGAATGGTCAAGGTCTCACACCATTTCAAAACCTTGTTTCGCAGTTATAATTGAAGCTAGCGTTTCTGGATCTCATAAAGAAATCAATCATGTTTTAATTTTTTTCTCTCAATCTCAATACTTTATATCGATATATTTCATTCGTAAGAGGCTTGTAACTACTGCTGTTGCTACTACGGCAATAACAGTTCCTATACCTGCTTCTTGTGGTTTAGTAGCATCGATATTAGTTTTTACTTCTTCTAAATATTTTATAAATGAGTCTGCTTCATCATCTGTAAGTCAAAATGATATTTTAAATGATTCTTTTGGATCTGAAAAATATGATTGTGTTTCATTAAAGGTATCAGATATTTCTTCATTAACAGAACGAGATGCGTTTGAGAATTTCTTTTTAAAGATTTCTATATTAAATGATCAATCTTCTTCTCTTTTATATCGAGTAAAAAATGTGTCTTCAGCAAGAGTTTTTTCTATAGTTAGAAGTAGCATCTTTTCGTCAGGAGTACAATCATGAAAATTATCACAACTTATATTGTTGATTCATAATTCTATGGTCAGAAAATTCCATAACTCAGGATTTTTTTCATATATTTTTTGTTGAAAAGACTGAATAGATCATATTGAATTAAAGCTTGTTTCTATTTTATTAATACATGAATCCATTACTTTATTAACTATTCACTGAGTTTTTGGATCCATATCAATTGTTGATATTATTTTTTCTCAAGATCATTCTCGGATAATATCTTTAACAACTTCTCATTGAGTTTTTAGCGATTCATTCACTTCATTATTTTCAACTTTTTCTGAAGATTCCTGATGTGATGAGCTAGCTTCAAAATTGGTGTTCATTATGATTTTTAACTATAAAAAACTATATAAATTATATCAATAAATGTTTATGCTGTCAAATACCTTTAATAGCTTGAAACCCTCATACAATACCTTATTATGAAACTAATTTATTATATTTATTAAAAAAATTGTCCTTATGTATCAACCATCTGAAAAAATACTTAAAAACTACGCAGACATATTTATTAATTTTGCACTCAACGATTGAAAACCGATCAAAAAATGATCTGTAGTTATGGTTGTTATACCAGAATGTGCAAAATTATTCTATCTCCCGTTACAGGATGCTATTTTGAAAGCATGAGCTTTTCCGCTGATGAGGTTTCAAGCTGATGGTGTGTCGAGACATTTTATAGATAATTTACCAGAAGATTTATTAGATTTTTACCCAGAAAAATACTTACTTGCAAGGGTAGATGCCGTTGACCACTATATTGCCATAAGTGCAGAATCAGATAAACATGAAATGGATGGTGTAGATACCAAAAGGCTATTTAAACGTCAAAAAGCTTCTAAATTTTATAGAGATGCATTAAATAAAAAAGAAAATGAATGAGACTTCACATGGACGTTGGGGTTATATGGTACTCAAGCTATGGCTGATGAGGTATGACTTTCGTTGGAAGAATACCGACAACAAATTATTGATGCATGTTATCTTGATGCAGAAGATCCAGTTGATGAATGGAGAAAGATAGAAAACTGAATTAATGAAATCAAAGCGCATCTTGATTGATTAGAAATAGAAAAAATTCATATGATATGAGAAGATTGTGATCTTATAGTGAAACTGTGAGAAAACAGAAATCGAATGTGATGATCATGAAGAAATATCCCATCATATGAATTGTTCGCATCACCAGATTGGAGATGAACACAATGATGGATTAATTTTAACCAACCTCTCTATAGGTATGGGAGCTTGATTGAGTGAGTAAAATTGAAATTTGAAAACGGAGTAGTGGTGGAATCTTCAGCAACAAAGAATGAAGCAATGCTCAAAGAAATGATAGCACAAGAAAATGCAGATAAAGTATGAGAGTACAGTTTAACTGACCGCCGTATGAGTCGTATTACAAAGTTAATGTGAGAAACGTTGTATGACGAAAATAGATGAGGTGAGTTTGGTAATAGTCATATAGCGCTATGAAATGCATACAAAGACGCATTTACTTGAGATCAAGCAACAGTAACAAAAGAACAACGAAAAGAAATGTGATATAACGAAAGTGTTGTACATACTGATATTATTACAACAACAAATAGGACAGTAACAGCTACAACTAAGTCATGAGAAGAAGTTGTGATTTATAAAGATGGTCAATTTACTTTTTGGAACCCACAAGATTAGATGCCAGTGTATTCGTTTTCTCAAATTAATACATTTACGCAATGCCCACGTAAATACCGTTATCAGTATGTGGACAAGATTCCTCAATGAGACTTTGAGCAGTCTCCAGATTTATTTTTGTGAAAAGCAGTGCATGAAGTATTAGAGATGTTGTATAAACGTCTCAATGAAATGCAAAAACCTACACGTGAAGATATTATAGCTTGGTATGACCAATTGTGGAAAGATCGAGATGATGATGTTATTATTTTAAAAGAATGACAAACAAAAGAATCTTATTACCGTAGAGGAACTATTTACCTTAATGAGTATCGAGATAATAATTCGCCATTTGATGATGTTCGTGTAATAGCGACAGAGTGAAGAATAACTTTCTCATTAGATGACGAATGAACTTTGAAATTTAGATGAGTGATTGATAGACTAGACAAAGAATGATCAACATTGATTATCAACGATTATAAAACAAATAAATCACTGCCTGCTGAAGATAAAACTCATTATCAAGAACAGATGACGTTGTATGCCTTGTGAGTACAACAACAATATTGAAAATACTGAGATGCAATTAAAGCAAGATTGCATTATCTGCATTTTGATCTTGTTGATGAGTGGGACATTACTGATGAAACATTAAAACCAGTTGTTGAGAAATACACTAACCATGTACGCACTATTGAAAATAAACGTTTTCAGCATAATATGTGAGATGGAGATGCTTTTCCTCCAATTGAAAATCATTGATGTAGATGGTGCCCTTATCAATCTATTTGTCCTTTATTTGCGCATGCTTCAATGAAAGAAGAAGTGCAACTTGGAGAATCAACGGTAACAAAACTTGTTGATCAATACAAAAGAATATCTGATGAGGTCTCATCACTAGAAAAACAAAAGAAATCATTGAAACAAACTCTACAACAATACATTGATCAGACTTGATATCTTCAATTATTTGGTGAAGATGCAGTACTAAAAGCTTCGAAGAACACTAATTATCGTATTGAAAATCATTGAGCATTAATGCAAAAAGTAAAGGAGTTGTGAGTTGATCAAGAATTAGTAAAAGTAGATAGATTTGCATTGGCTCGTATGCTCAAAGATTGAGATGTGCTACTTGAAAATTTAGAGTGAGTTGAACTCAGTGAAAGTTTTACTTTGAGAGTAAGTAAGAAAAAATAATGAAGAAAAAAAATCTTCGATTATATATACTATTTTTTGTAGCTACCATAACTGGTTGATATATTTTCTTGTTACATCCATTAACTAGTGATTTACCACTTTGATATGACCCATGATTATACAAAAGTATGATGGATGCATATGTATGATTGTGAGGTAATTGGGATTGGAGTATGTTACCAGAATGGATTCAAAGAATATATCCACCATACATATGAATGGAATTTAGTCTTTTACAAACTTTTGTTTGAACTTCTTCTGGTTGGTTTGTACATAGTGGGATCTTGTGAATTGTATTAGTGTTATTATCGTGAATATACTACTATACTAAACAATTATTTTGACGTAAAGCAGCTCTTATAAGTGTTTGTTTTGGATTGACGTCATTTGTTTTATATAATTTGTACTGGTGGTGATATATCAAGCAGTTGATGGCGATATTTTTCTTGCTTATGACGTTGTGATTGTTTTTGCAAAAAAAGTGGCGAGCTGTAATTCCTGTATTAACATGTGCAATGATAACGCAAAGACCAGTTATAGTTATTCTTGTTTTTATTTTCTTCTTATGACGGTTAGTACAAAAAAATCATGAAAATAAAGATCATCGTATTGATTATTTAATGGCTTTCTGAGTTTCAATAACTGCTGTATTATCGTTGTATTGACCAGCGATATCAAATATGTTGACTCCTTTGTTACCATTTATTTCAAAGATATGAATATCATCATGACCAGATATATTCCAATCATGATGAACATTTTTGACTATAACAGATTATCTTATTACAAACTGGGTAGTTATTGTTTTATGATTGATATGAGGAGGTATTGTATACAAAAAAGATTCTGCATGAACAAAAAAATACTTTTGGATAGTTATATTTTTACTAATTCGAGTATTTGCTCAACGAATGTTTTTTCAAAGAATGATCTGATATCTAGATGTGTTTTTATTGGTTTGAGTATGAATTGCATGAGTTACAATAATAGATCGTTGGAAATGGTGATGGGTATTGATCTCGATTTTATGGGTAGTGCATACTGTACAAACAATATATCGACATGGACAGATAAGATATCCAATTATTGAGGTTGATGAATTTGCATTCATTAAACAAATCGATACCTTAATTGAAGAAGATAGTGTGCTTATAGTCCCTTGAGATCAGTATTCTCCTTGGTTACAATGACGAACTAATGCAGTTATAATAGCACCTTGGATCTTTGATGAAAACAAACGATGAACTAGAAAAAGATGACAGCGAGAGTCGAAATGGCGACAGGCTGCTCCAGAAATGAAGTGTGAAAATGTATTGAATACATACTGAAATATATCGAAAAATATGTACGTTTGGATATGAAGTAAACAAGAATTAGCAGATGTTACATGAGCATGCTTTGACTTAATAAAAGCATGATGAGATCCATTTCGTGCACTCTACCATTTAAATTTTGATAAAGAACAATGAAACGATTCTTAAAAAGAAAAACTCGAGAAATTATACTTACATTTATTGTGTTAGTGTTGCTACGGTTTATTATTATTCTTGATTCTGAAGCTTGATGAATGGGTCTTGCACGTGTAGTGCTGTGATCAATATGATTATTGTTTCTTCCATGACGATGGATTACAGCTATAGCTTTTAAAGATAATGAAATAGATTCGTTAGAACGTATAGCATTGAGTATAGCATTATCTGTGAGCATAATTCCTTTGATAGTATTTTATGTGAATCTTGCTGGATATGTTATAAATGAAATGCTAATATTGATGGTTATATCAATACTCATATTAATTTGTGTATTACTATCATTGAGAACTAAAAATTAACAATTTCGACTTAAACTATACTTTTTTGATAAAATACTTATAGTAATTTTAATTTAATTTTTCTGTAACTTGTATGAAATTAATTATTCAAATTCCTTGTAAAAATGAGGAAGAAGGACTTCCTGTTGTTTTATCAGAATTTCCAAAATCAATCCCATGAATTGATGTAATTGAATATCAAGTAATCGATGATTGAAGTACAGATCGTACCTATGAAGTTGCAAAAAAATTATGAGTACATCATATTGTTCAATTTAGAAGAAATCGTGGTTTATGAAATGCTTTCAAAGCATGAGTAGCAAATGCTCTTCGTGAATGAGCAGATATAGTTGTAAATACTGATGCAGACAACCAATACCCATGACGTTATATAGCTGATCTTGTTGCTCCTATCATAGAATGAAACGCTGATATTGTAATTGGAGATAGAAATCCAACAAAATCACCACATTTTCATTGGCTCAAGAGACAATTACAATGATTGTGAAATCGAGTAGTATGATCGCTTGCTGGCCACATGATGCCAGATTCTGTAAGTTGATTTAGAGCGTATAGTAGAGAAAGTTTATTTGCTTTAAATGTTACATCAAAATTTAGTTATGTGATTGATACAATTATTCAAGCACATAAAAAGTGATTGCAGGTAGATTGGGTTTCAATCGAAACAAACCCGCCTACACGCCCATCAAGATTATTTGGTAATATTTGGGAACATATCAAAAAGTCTACTGCAAATATTATTAGGGTATATACCATGTACGAACCGTTCAAGATATTTTTGATGGCTAGTGTTCCATTCCTAGTTGTTTGAGCTATATATATATTGAGATTTTTGGTTAAGTTCTTCACTGTATGAACTGATGGAAATATACAATCATTGATATTGTCTGCTATTCTTATTATGGTATGAATTAATTTCTTTTCACTATGAATTATTGGAGATGTGATTTCAAAAAATAGATCATTGATAGAAGAAAATATTACAATGATGAAAAAACTCAAATACGATATGATGAATGATAAAAAGAAATAATTTTAAAAAATAATACTATCTTATGAAACATATACTGGTAAGTGGGTCGATCGCCCATGATTATATCATGAACTTTCATGATCAATTTGGTAAATACATAATGCCTGATAAAACACATATGTTGAGTGTGAATTTCAACATACAAGAATTGCAAAAACATGATGGTTGAGCATGACATAACATTGCTTATAATCTTGCTTTACTTGATGAAAAAGCATTGCTTTTGGGTGCGGTTGGAAAAGATTTTGTAGCTAGTTCTTTTAATCAAGAAAACATAGATTATCGTTATACGATTACCTCCCCATGATTATGAACTCCGAGCGCGCATATTATTACTGATGAAAATAATAATCAAATTACAGCGTTTTATCCATGAGCATTACTTGAGTCAGGACAGCAATGAATTACTGAAATTCCTGAAGATATAAGTGTAGCAATAGTCGCTCCAAATGTTCCTTCAACAATGGTGATGCACTTACAACAATGTAATGAACGTAGGATACCAGTGATTTTTGATCCAGGACAGCCATTGAGTGCATTTACGAAAGATCAAATTATTCAAGCGCTTGAAGCTGCAACATACTTGATTTGTAATGAATACGAGTTGGCCTTACTTTGTAAAATGGCAGAAATACAAGAAGAAGATCTCTTGAATTATGTTGAGGCTTATGTAGAAACATTGGGTGCAAAATGAGCTCGTTATGTAAGTAACGATGAAACATACACTG
>CALLUT010000046.1 GCA_938010495.1 Candidatus Absconditabacterales bacterium | reverse complement strand
TATATATGATCTACTTGTGAAACTGATGTAGATGAATGTACACTAGGAACACATGATTGTACTAGTTGAGAAACATGTACAAACACCGATTGATGATTTATGTGTACAAATATTGATGAATGTACTCTTGGTACTGATACTTGTGATGTGGATGCATTGTGTAGTGATACTGATTGATGATTTATCTGTGCGTGTGATCTTTGATTTGTATGAGACTGATACACCTGTGATGATATCGATGAATGTGCAGAATGAACAGATGACTGTACAAGTGGAGAAACATGTTCTAATACAAATTGATCATGGGAATGTCTTGATATAGACGAATGTGCTGAATGAACAGATGATTGTTGATTATGATATACCTGTAATAATACTTCATGATGATTTGCTTGTAGTGATGTAGATGAATGTGCAGAATGAACAGATGATTGTTGAGAAGAACAAATTTGTATCAACACAATATGATCATTTACGTGTTCGGATGATGAAACTCAAAATGATTGTAATCCTGATCCATGTGAAAATTGATGAGTGTGTGCTGACACATGAATTGATTCATACTTATGTACGTGTCCTGATTGATACGAAGGTGATAATTGCGAATTGGATATCGACGAATGTGTATCATGAACAGACACGTGTATTCAATGAGAACAATGTGTTAATATGGATTGATGATTTATATGTGAAGATTGAGATAGCTGTGCAGAAAATCCGTGTCAAAATTCTTGAATATGTTCTGACACATGAGTAGATACTTATGAGTGTGCATGTCCTGATTGATATCAATGAGATACTTGTGAAATAGATAGTAATGAGTGTATATTATGAACACATGATTGTGTCGCTTGAGAAACTTGTAATAACACTGTATGATGATTTGAATGTGAATATACAAATAATGTTTCTATGTTAGAAATTACTGATCCATACGAATGTTCAGAAAAAATTATTTATTGATTTGTGAGTGCAACTGATCTTTCAATAGTTGATGTAACGGTGGTATTGCAATGAGATGATATAACAAATACTTATACGTACTATCCTGAACTTGATGCATTGTGAAATTATGAAGTATCAGTATCTTGAGTAATAGATTGAACATATACAGTTAATTTTTCAGCAACTGATTGAATATTGACTGATTGATGATCATATGTTGAAACTATAGAGACTGTTTGTGATGCCCCAGCAGATAATGAATGTTTGCCAAACCCATGTATGAATTGATGAACATGTATTGATGGAGTGGATACTTATGAGTGTTCATGTCCAGATTGATATACAGGAACTACTTGTGAGACTGATATTAACGAATGTTCATTAGGTACAGACAATTGTAGTATTGATGCTACATGTACAAATGTTGCTTGATGATTTGCTTGTAGTTGTAATGCATGATTCTCTTGAAATTGAGTAATGTGTGCACCAGATGGTGATTGATGATGAACTATGGAGACATGTTATGAAGTATGACTTGATGAATGAATGAAGTACTGATGATTACTTATAAGTTGAACAGTATATAACTTCTCAACAAATATTGATGGTGAAGATATTGACCAAATTATTCTTGAAACTCAAAATACCTTATATGATGCATGATTTACTTTTGATGATGTATTTGAATGATCATTAGTGATCGCATGAACAAATGCTGTTGTGCAAGCTATTGTATCAGATGGATGACTTCAAATTCCTTTTGAAGAAAAAATATGATCAGATTGTCCAGTACCAAACTGTTCATCAGATCTAGATTGTATGTGAGGGTATTCATGTAACTTACTTTCGAATCAATGTGAACTTGATGAAATTCCTGAATATAGACCAAGGTGAGTAGTATCGAGTCTTGATGTAGATTGATATGTTTGATGGTCACCAGATGGCGAAGATGATAGTCCAGTAGAACATGCTTCAGCACCAGAAGAAGAAAGTTTTGTAGAAGAGGAAACTACTCCAGTAGAAGATTATGTATCAATTAACTTCAAAGTTGATGAAGAAATAGAACCAGTTTCAGATGAGGAAGAAAATTCAAATGTGCCAGTTGAAAATCAAGAAAGAGATGAAAATAGTTTTAATTTGTTAGAATTAATTCGTAAAAGAAACCTCGAATGAACTCAGGAAATTGAAAATAGTACATTAAATGAATGATATAATTGATTATGAAAATATCAACTTCCTGCATTTCTTCCAAGCACATGAGTTGATGCTGAAAGTATGACATTAATTGGAAGGCTTAGAAAGTTTTTTGATAGCATTTTAGGGTAATAAGAGTATAGTACATTCCATGAAAACATTTCACATAATTATATATGGATGTCAGATGAATTACAGTGACTCTGCGCGTATCAAAGCGGTACTGTGCAACTGTGGTTTTTCTTATGTAGACAATAAAGAGCAGGCAGACATAGTGATTTTGGACACGTGTAGTGTTAGACAAAAATCTGAAGATAAAGTACGATGACAACTTACAGAACTTAGACCAGAACAAAAAGTATGGCTAACATGATGTATGATAGGACACAATCTTAATCTAAAAAAGACATGAACAACTAAGTCAAAGAAAATGACTATGGGTAATTTTGTTGATAGTGTTCAATCAAGTGAACCGATGATTGTTGGTCTTGAAGAAATGGAAAAAGATTCAGCTTTGCAAAAGGTAGTAAAAGCATTCAAACTATGAAACGAAGATGCACCAGATGATATTTTGTACGTAAATCACGCGTTCAATCCGTTGTTCAAAAAAATGAACAAACAATTTCCTAATGTCGAGTTATTCTTTAGAATCAACGACTTAGGGTTTTTACCCTATGCAATGAGAAAACTTGGGTACGATATTGATCCTTTGGTAGATATTGTAAATGAGTATACAGGAATTATTCCACATAATTCAAATATGTTGTTTAAGGAAAATACAAAAACAGCATATGTTCCTATTTCTACATGATGCTCACAGTTTTGTGCATATTGTATAGTGCCGTATGCGAGATGATTAGAAAAAAATAGGCCAGTTGATGAAATTATGACAGAAGTGAATGCTCAAGTGAAACAGTGAGCTGAAGAAATAGTCCTTCTTTGACAAATAGTAAATAAACATCCAGATTTTTATGAAATTTTAAAAAAAACTTCAGAAACGAAATGAGTAAGACGGGTGAGATATACATCCCCTTATCCGACCTATTATAGTGATGAGATTCGAGCTCTACACGAAGATAAAGCAAATATATGCCCACATGTTCATATGCCAGCACAATCATGATCTGACGCTGTTTTGAAGAAGATGTTTAGGGGGTATACAAGCGATGAATACCGTGGTTTCGTAGATGGAATTCGTTCTTTGAAGAGACCGATGAGTATAACATCAGATATTATCGTATGATTTTGTGATGAAACAGAAGAAGATTTTGTGAAATCACTTGAACTAACTACGTATAGTGACTTTGATATGATCTATATTGGAATATATTCCCCTAGACCATGAACATATGGTGCAAGGAAGTACGAAGACAACGTTCCAATGAGTGTCAAAAAAGAAAGACGACAAAGACTCAACGATACACTTATTGAAATTTCTACAAAAAATAATCTTGCCGAAATTGGTCAGACAAGAACTATGATGATCAAATGAATCGGTTGAGGAAAAATTTCTGGATACACAGACAACATGAAAAATATCACCGTTACTGCTAGTAATCTAGATGATTATAATATCGGTGAATTTGTAGATGCAAAGGTACATGAAGTGAAACCGTTTACGTTATATGGAGAGGTTGTGTAGATTTATTAATTCGTCAATAAAATTATCTTGAATGAATCTTACACTCGAACTTTGGAAATCAATTGAATCAGATCTCTTTGGTTTTTTTATAGGTAAATGCAATGTTGCGAGAGAGATTTGATTTTTGTTTTTTCCAGTTTCATTGTGATGATCTTTTTGAAACATAGGACATTCTATTCCTAAACTGTGGAAGTATATCTTGTAAATCTTTTTCTATAATCAACGCATTATCAAGTCGCTCTTCGTTGGATTTTTTTGGAGTTCGAATTCATAGTTTTTTCATGAAATTCATATCAATTTTTGTTACATCATCGAGGCTGTTTTTTATTCATTTTTTTCGTATTGAGACTTTTTCATTGTATGTAGCTTTTTTGAAAATTTCATGGTTTGGTACGAGAAATTGCTTGTAAGAATTGCAAAAAGCCATTTGGTATAATGAATGTGGATTATTTCAATGTGAAAAACTACTTTTTTGCCAGTCTTGTATTGGTACGAATGCCGTTGATGTACCAATAGTTCTTGTGTACTGTTTAGAAATCCATTCATCAGCTTTTCTAATATTATAGAATGGGTTTTTATTCATTTTTTCTTGCAATAAATCACGTCTGTTCGTGAACGTATCTTTTAAAAATACATCAAAATTTATTCATAACGTGTTGCGTATCACATCTTTATTTTTAGAAAAAATATTGAGATCTTCAGACTTGTGGTTTATATCTCTTATTGATTTAAGCAATTGATATGAGTCACGGTTGTTCATTATGATGTTTTGTTTCTATCTAAATAATCGTATATATCTTCATAAATATCCATTGTATATTCTGGGAATCAATTTTTATCAACTCTATTTCATGGATTTGAGTAGTGAAAAATATTTCAAAAGAGAAAATTTGTTACAGATTTTTGTACAGCTGGTCAGTAGTATTCTTGTTTAAAATTTACTTTATGATGGAGATTTGTTCTACTTAGTACATCCTGCAAAATCTTTGTGTTCTCAGTTATTAACTCAGGAGATGCTGATTGAACCATTTTTTTTGTTGTAGGAAAGTTTTTAGCCATTCCAAGATAGTGCCATATGCTAATTGGGATTCTTTCCGGATCAAGAAGAATATCATGTTTTATTACCTTGTTTTGAAGCATGCGTTTTCAATTTTTGATCTGATTTTTATTTCATAAATTATTCACGTTTTCAATTTCATTATCGTTTATCATTCTAAAATGATTCTTGTTTCAAAAAGCCATTTGTACTATTGAAACTTTATCTTTTCAAGCACTAAATTCTTCAATTTCCGATGGAAGTATTGCATGCATTCTTTGTTGTAAAGTCGCTGATAGATATCTTTTATCTAACATTTCATCAGTTATTAGTAATGTATTATATCAATTATTTTCGATAGACTTTTTCTTTTTCTCAATTTTTTCTTGTAATATTTTAAAGCTCATCTGGAAGAGCTGTATTGATTCAAGTTGAAGTATATTTAGTACATCAGTATCTCTTGATAACCACTCTTTATACGCTGTTATTTCGTCAATTGAATCCTTTCTTTGATTAAATCAATCAAGGGTAGTAGAAATGACTTTATACTCTTCGCGAATTCACATAAGAAATACGAACTAATAAATAACTATCTATACATATATTATAAATAAAGTCAATATTCTTTTATTCTAACCTAACGCTTACCCTTTGTAAAATAGGGAGAAGATTAGTATAGTAAATTTATTATATTTTATTACTCATAGATTTATGACAAAAGTAGAAGAAATTATCATTATTTGATCATGACCTGCAGGTCATACAGCAGCTATATATGCATGAAGAGCATTACTTGAACCATTAATGTTTGAAGGGTTTCTTGCATGATGAGTAGCGGCATGAGGACAGTTAACGACAACAACAGATGTTGAGAACTTTCCAGGATTTCCTGATGGAGTTATGTGACCTGATTTGATGATAAGAATGAGAGATCAGTCTCTTAATTCATGAACAACAATAGTTACAAAAACTGTAACAAAAGTAGATCTTTCAGCTAGCCCGTTCAAGGTTTGGGCACAAGGAGAAGATGAACCAAGACTTGCTAAAACTATTCTTATTTCTACTTGAGCAGTTGCAAAGCGTTTATGATTAGACTGAGAAGAAACATATTGGCAAAATTGAGTAAGTGCATGTGCAGTATGTGATTGAGCACTTCCAATGTTTCGTAATAAACCACTTATCGTAATTTGATGAGGAGATTCAGCTTGTGAAGAAGCACATTTCTTGACTAAATATGCAAGCAAAGTATTTATGCTTGTAAGAAAAGATGCGATGAAAGCATCAAAAGTAATGCAACAAAGAGTTATGGATAATGAAAAAATAGAAATTATGCGAAATACAGAATGAAAAGAAATTACTGGTCAAGATGGATATATGACTTGACTGACAGTAATTAATAACCAAACAAATGAAGAAACATCATTGGAAGCATGAGGATTGTTTTATGCAATTGGTCATAAACCAGCAACTGCCTTCCTAGAATGACAAGTAGAATTAGATGAAGCATGATATATTAAAACATTTGGACATATGTCTACAGCAACAAGCGTTCCTTGAGTATTTGCTGCATGAGATGTACAAGATAAGAAGTATAGACAAGCAATTACATCAGCTGGTACATGATGTATGGCTGCATTAGAGGCAGAGCATTTCTTGCAAGATTAGTAAACAACTAAGTAATGAAAACTATTGGTTATCAGACTTATACAGCCAAACATATAATTTAAAAAATGTACATATCTCTTCTTAGAAGGTTTGTACATTTTTTTCTTTACAAAAGATCTTCCTTATAAAAGAGTTATACGTATTTAACTCTTTCATAAATATTATGTCATTTGCTAACCCACATCAATGTGCTCTATTTCTAGCAACATTATGGTCAGAAAGACACTGGACATCATTTGATGATGATCTATCTCACATGAGAAGTTTAGAACTTCCTACTGATGAAGTACTTATGGAAGCACTATTTGGTTTATGTAAAGCAAAAGTATTTGCTCATTAATCTGTTATTCTACTGTGATAATATCTGAATCATAAATAACTTGATCATGTCGTGAAAATGTTTTATGGTTGTTATCATTTAGAGTTACTAATACTATATTATTTCAAGATTTCAAAAAATGTTGTGGTATATGATGGTATGGACTATAAATTCTTCACATATATTCATCGTTAATATATAATGTTGCATGTCATTCATAATAATCATTATCTCAAGCTTTACCCACTTCTTTGGGTGTGAAAGCAAAATGTTCTGTTCATAGAAATAACATATATCATTCCATTTCATCTGGAGTGATTTTTACTGATACATTTGGAGCAGCAATACTAGCTGGAATTATACGTAGTTCATCATGAAGATTATGGGCTAAGGATTCTTGATGACTTTGTATTGAAGGAGAATAATGTTCAACCATTGCAGTTGAATTTTCATGATCTTGTGTTGCAGAAGATGTGTGCATTGGAGGAAAGAGCATATGTAAGAATACTCAAACAATTAATGCTAAGAAAACATGAACTCACATCATGTCCTTGTGTTTATCAAGGGTTTCTTTGTGCTTTTGTACCATTGAATTAATCACTTTTTTTGTTTTGTGTATCATTTTGAAATGTCATGAGTTAAAATATTCTTGACAAATTCTTTATTTACTTAATTATATACTAAAGATTTTGATAAATCAAGACTAAGTTGACATTTTGTTATATATATGTAAATATATTATATGAACTATTATCTAAATAAAAAAGTAGAAATTCTTCGAGCAGAGAGAAATATGATAGAGTATTGTAATGCTCTATGATCTAATGACGTAGTTCAAGAAAAAGCAAAAGATATTATTTTCCTCCTTCAAAAAAATATTTTTGATTTTGATAATGATTTGGAGGAGAATATCTTGTCATTACAAGAGCTAGATGATAAATACGAAAGATTAAAACAAACGACTTTAGCGACTCTTGTTCGTTTGTTTTGAAATATAGAAAAAGCAAAGGAAGATTCTAAGAGACTGCGAGATTTCTTTGAAATGGAAATGTCAATGAGGCATAAATATTCTCCATTAGAATTTTCAATAGATGACTTTTATGGATTAAAACAATGTGACATATTTCTCAATAGAAGAATCATAGAGCACGTTATTGGCAGAAATCCTAAAGATGTTGATCTAATTACACAATATGATGCTTTGTGAGAAGTACGAGATGATATGGAAGATGTTGATGAAGATATAGATGCAATCAATTCGAATCGTTTCTTAATAAGTTGAGTGGAACGTTGATGGGATGAAACGATTCAAGAGTACAGCAAATATATCGAAAAACAAAGAAAAGGTCTATTTAAGCATAGAAGAAAATTAAAGAATCTATGACTAGATGTCGTGTGATTATTAGAGAAAATAGATGCCTTATTAGAAAAAGATTATGCGCATGTAAAAGAAAGTAAGACGAATAAGAT
>CALLUT010000045.1 GCA_938010495.1 Candidatus Absconditabacterales bacterium | reverse complement strand
AAGTAAGCAGGTACTGTAATCACTGCACCAGTTACTGGTTGTCCTAAGAATTTTTCAGCATCAGCTTTGATTTTTTGTAATACAAATGCAGCAACTTGTTCTGGTTTATATTCTTTGTCATCAATAACCATAACCACTCCTCCATCAGATCATTCTTTTACGTCATAAGGAATATTTTTAATATCATTTTTAATTTCAGACCATTTTTTTCAAATAAATCTTTTTGCTTCAAAAACAACATTCTTTGGTTCTAGAACTGCTTTTCTTTTTGCTAATGTTCATACCATAAGTTCTTCACCCTTGATATAAGCAATAGAAGGAGTAGTTCTTTCACCTTCTGCGTTTGCAATTACTTCTGATTTATCTCAAAGCATGTATGCAAAACATGAATTGGTTGTACCCAAATCGATTCAAATAATTTTTCACATTGTTGTATGTAGTAATATATAAATAACTTTCTAAACGTTAAAAAAAAACGTAGCACCTAGATAGTAACGATGCTACGTTTTTTTGCAAGACATTTTTAGCACATTTTTTGTTTGGGTGCTATATTCTAATTTAAATTCTCAAATAATGCAGCTTGCAAAGAACCAAAATCAAATTTTTCATTTTCATCAAAATCATCGACAGCACTTTTAGAAACTAGTAATTTCTTATTCTTTTTATCAAGAATAATACTTTCTTTAACCAACATTTCATTGTGTCATGAGCTGATACAATAATCACAAATAGTTTTATATTCTGGTAAATCTTCAATTTTGTAAAACTCCGAATATTCTCATGTTGGAACAAAATACATTTCCTTGATTTGAAGTGGGGTATCTTTTTTCCAGCGAGATTTTTTAAGTAATTTTAAACTTTCATCTGAAATATCTATCGAATATACATTATTTGATAAGTCTTCAATAATAGTGCTATCTATATCTGTAGTATTAGAAATATTCATAATATAAGAAATTATTTAAAATTATTTTTTCGCTTTTGCTGCTTCTTGAGCGACATAAATCATGCTTCAAAGCAGATTTTTATCGTTATGATCAACAGTTAATGTTCTATGTGGATATGGTATAACAATTCATTTAGCTTTAAACATATCCATGATAGCGTTTTGTACATCAGACAGCGCTGTTGGGATAATTATTCAAGAGTTAGGATCAAAATAGAAAAATACTTGTAGTTCAACTCAATTTCTTCCAAAAGATTGAACGTTTACTCTAGTGCTTTGTTTTTCTTTTACAATCTTTAATTTATTTACTACTTCAGTAATATCTTTTTGTACTTGATGTAGATCAGTTCAATAATGAACAGTAAAGTTAACTTCAAGTCTTACAATATCTTCGGAATCAAAAGTTCTTACAGGCTTTGTAACAAGAGATAAATTTGGAATAATAACCTTTCTTAAATCAAAGGTTCTTACTACAGTATATCTAATGGTAATTTCTTCAATTCTTCAAAAATAATCTTTCTTGTCATCATCTACAACAATAATGTCTCATAATTTAAATTCTTTGTTGGTAAGAACAAGTATTCATGAGATAAGATTTCATAGAATTTCTTTGAAAGCGAATCATATACCAAATGATATTCATCATAATATCCAACCAAAATCAATTCACACAATAGTAAATCAAATCAGAAGAGAAAGGATTAGTAACGTGTAAAAAATAATTTCTCACACAAGACCACTTACTTTATTAGTATATTCATCGTCTACAATACTGTTTGATTTTAATCTTTTGCTAACAAAATTAGAAAATACTTTTGCCATAAAAATCAGCAATCAAACTATTACTAATGCAATTAGTAACTTTAAGAAAAAAGTCCAAATTGTTTCCCACGACCAAATTCATGAAAAAAATGTATCTGATGTGGTAGATCAAGAATTACTTGCAAATTGTTCTCAAGATTGTTGTGCCGCCATGCAATGTACTTATAGATAAATCTATTATAAGTATATAGGCATTGAGCAATTCATCAAAAAATTTATTCTATTTACTTAGCTTAGTGTTGACTAATTCATTAATTATATCATTAGTAATATTTCATCTTCATCATACAGCTGCTCTTAATGATCTCATTCAATCACTCATAAGAGCAATATATCTATCCATTGTTTGTTTTACAATTGCTGGACAATTAATTCATTGGATTTGATAGTTTGGATTATTACGTTCCTCAATTTCTTTTGTATCTTCATTTATACTATATGAATTGTCATTATATAGCGTAGCCGCCGCAATTTTTTTAATATTATCAACAGATCAATCACCTCATTCTAGTAATTCACGCCTTAATAAATAAAGTCACGTATCTCAAAGAACTTTACCAAAATACATAGTAAATTTTTCAAACAAAAACTCTAACATAGGAAGTTGAGCATCGCTATTTGCTTGTTTCATAATTGATTCAAATGATCATACTCATGCTCAAAATTTTTCTCGCATTTCATATGATTTATCTGCATTAAACCCACGTCCATTATATCAAAGCATATATGATTCAAATGTACCAGGAGATAAATTGAAAATACCATCATACACTGGATTATCTCAGTCTTTCATGTCTCAACCTCTTCATTCCTTATAATCTCTGTATCAGTTAAATACTATTGAAGGACCAAAGTATTCTTTTACAACATCTGCTTTAGATGATCTGTCAGCAAGTCATTCTAGCAGGTAGTCTTCCTTATAATTAAATGAATCCATAACTGCTTGACCATATGATCACCATCGACTTTCTATTACAGATTTTACTTTTTTTACCTGTTTCCCGTTATTGTAATTTTTTACATTCAATTTTGATGGATCCCATGGTTGACCTGGCTTATCTAAAGCTTTTCATAACATTTCACTCAACGTAGGTTTTATTCAAGATTTTTTAGCAACATAATCAATAACATCCGTAGCTTTCTGTGATCAGTTTGGATCACTTACAAACATTCAAATTGGTATACCATTTCTTCTACAAATACCTTTAAAGGTATCCATATATCTTTTACTAAAGGTTTTAGAAAATCACGAAACAAGTGTTATAACTATTGATTGGTAAAAAACTTGATAATGTTCTTCCGTTTCAATAGCTTCTTCCATAGCTAGAATTGATCACATATATACATGAGGAAGCATATTCCCGATACCTCATCACTGAAATCAATTATATATTTCATAAAAACTTCATTTCGCTCATACTCATTGTTTTACTCAATCTAACGCATCAATTTTTCACCATTTATCCATATGTCCTTCTACTGCTCTAGCAAATCTAGATCAAAAAAATGGATGGTCAAGTGTTCTTGTACAAATATAGTGCATTTCTAATTTTGCCAAACGATCTTGTATAGCATCCGTATCTTCTCATGGTGCTGCGGACTGTAACAGATCAATAAGTTTATCTTGTTCTTTTACAAAGTCTTTTTGATACTCTTCTCATAAAATAGCTTTTACCCATTCTCACTTACCATCATATTCTTGGAGAGCTCTTTGATAAGGATTTCATCAGTTTTCTATTGCAAATAAGAAATATCAACAAGCCTTGAGCCTGTCACTTTTTGTTTTCATTGTTTTATCAAAAATTTGTGTTTTAATAATTTTTGCTCACAATCATCCATGTGATCATTCTCAAATATCTGTACGAGTAAGTCTTCATTTATAATCATCAATAATTTGCATAGCGGTTGAATCCTGTTCTGCAAGTGCATCTGCCTTAATATCTCATAAGTATCATACTGAGTCTAGCCAACCTGGCATTTTTCATAATGCACAATTGAATAGTTCTGCTGCCTGTAGTTTTGCTTCTTGTTCCTTTTTCACTTTGTATGTCTCCGGGAATTTCTTAAGCATAGTCCAAATTCATGTAAGACTTGTTAAGCTATCTCTTCGGTTTGATTTTGGAGCAATAGATTTATCATCTTTTTTTGCATCTAATCTTTTATGTTGTTTTGCACGATCTACTTCAAACGTAGTGTAAGGTTGTAGCTTCTTATCTTTACAAAAATGAGCAAACATAGTGTAATCCATAGTTTGTACTATCTTTTCTTGTTTTTTTGTTTTTCATTTATCATTCACTTCCACATCTCTTGTAGTAGAAAGTGTAACTGTTGATGATCATCGTTCTACAGCATAAATTGATCTTTTTAATTCATATGGAGCAATTTGATGAGGCAATATAGCAACATGAGTAACTTTGTCTCTTTTTTCTTTTCATTCTCCTCATACCTTATATTTTTTCATTCAACTAGAATCCACGTTTTCCCATCATCAGTCTAGTCATGATTTTCACTTATAACTAAGAAATCATGATTTTGACGATTGAGGTTTGTACTTATATATTCTTCATTTTGCATTATCTTTTAATTTTTGAATTCATTGTTCTGTTCTTGGGATGTCATATATATCTCAAAGGAATCAATTTGCATTTTTTTCTGAATGTCATACTAATTGTACTTTGATTTTATCATCCTCTACAGCAACTATATCCACTCTAACTCGGTCACTTCATCAAGCAGGCCAAGTTGAAACTCAATCTCTAATCATGATTGCATGACCAACTTCAGGCCCACTAGTAAGCGATGGGTCTCAATCTAGATTATTATATCAATCATCAAATGCTTGATGTTCAGCATTTTGACGATTTACTTCTTGTCCTTCATTACGCTCTCTCGTTTGCTCCGGAGTTTCAGCTTCGTTTGGAGTATTTTGATCTTCTGGTTGTTCATGTGATAAATTATGATCAACCTCTTTTAAAGCTCCATTCAAATAGTCTAGTGCATCTTGAGCATTTGGGTTTGCTGCTAGTTCATTTCATAAGGTACTTGATCAATCTTCGTTAGTTGGTAGTACTACTCTTTTTCAAGCAGCGATTGCTTTGTTAATCTTTTTGATAGCTTTTTTTATAGATTTCTTTGCTCTCTTTGATTCTACAGCACTCATTGGTGTTTCAAAAGGCGTATTTGAATCAAATCATAACGGGATTCAAATAGCATTTGCAGCTCATGCTATTTCTCATGCAAGGCCTGTATTTGCTATCCTATCAGATGGCATGCGATGATTGTCTTCAATATTATCTGGGAAAAGATAGACAGCACTTCATGCATTTTGATCAACTGTTTCTCTAGTAATCTCAGATTCAAGTTGGCGATCAGAACGAGCCTCTAATAATCATGCAAATACATCATCAATTGGATGATTTCATTCGACTAAGTCATCAATAATTCTTTCATCAACATCCAACACTGATTCGAATGTAAAGTTTCTTAATCAATGGTCTTTTTGACGGATTGTCTCTTCAATGTGACTTATGAGTACAGTATATTCCTTATTATCATCTCAAGTTATTGTTACCGCATCTTGTAACACTCATGATCAGTCATCAACCTTAATATAACGAAAAGCTATAGGTATATTTTTAAGTACTTGCTCATTTTTTTCATTTTTGAATAATCGTCATTCTGAAATCTCGGCAAGTGTTTCATTACTTAATAATAATTCTTTTGATGGATCATCGTATGGATGAACAACTAAAGCTCATATTTTTTCTGCAGTGGATTCATCTGTTGTTAATCAAGCAATTTCTCAGTCAGTAATTCCATAATAATGGAATATTCTATGGGCCTTTTCATGAACTGTTAGCTTTCTGATTTCCAACAATATAGTTCTTCTTTTCGTATATTCCTTAGGGTCAATTATCGCTTCATCAACCCATTCGTTAACACGTGACATATCTATATATCACTCATCATCAACCAATCACAAATTTTTGTCTAACAGGTCAATTCATAATCATCATTCTGATTCTGGTTTTTTGAAGTGATCGTGATATAAGAAAATTTCTCAATTATCAATCCAAGCATGAATATCATCGCTTTCAGTTTTATCTTTCAACGCTTGTGGTATCTCATTTGAGACTTTCGTTTTTAAGTAACGTTTTTTTAATTTCTCTTGTGATTCATTAAGGCGTTTTTCTTCTAGATTTTCAAAAAGATCATGTCAATCAAATTCTTCAAATTTATAATTTTCTAATGGGATTTTCTCTGCTTCTGATTGTTCAACAGGCATCATCAAAGAAATTTTTTCTAGTCTTGTGAGATGTTTTCACAGTGATCATTCACGATCATTGCTTGAAGAAAGTGGTAATTTTACTTTGTATACTGGATCAATACTATTTCATTGAGTATCAATTGTTTCAAATGACCATCAATTTGTTAATGAACTAATATTATCAGCTCAATCTTTTCAAAATGGAAATGATCAAATAGAATCATCTATAGCAAATGTATCAATACCTTCATCAAGCATACGAATTGTATATTTCACTGGTCATTCAGGATCAGTTGGATGATCACCAACTGTTGTAACTTGTACATATCACTCTACAAGTTCTCACTCTGGGCCATGCAATCTATATCTTTGAGATTTTTGTAATAATAATTTTTGATCTAAAGATTTTGGATGTCTCTCTATTTTATGATCAATTGACCAAACGTCTTCCAGTCACATAGCTGTCATCACATTTAGATTTCAATCTGGTCAAAATTCAGGTTTATATGAAAGTTCTAAATGAAATAAATCAGCAACTCACTTTGCTCATTCTTTTGCGTCTGGTGAAAAAACCAAATTCTTTTCAATATTGAATTTTTGTATAGTTCATTGAGAATCAACTAGTGTATGCTCAGTTTGATCAAGATTATAAAAATCTTTCCAAAACTGTTCATGTGTTGAAATGTATTTATCTATCATTTCTGTACTTGGAGTTGGATTATTTTTTTGTGCTACTCTTTTGAGATGATCATATATTCATGATGATTTTGCTAGTTGCAATTTTTGTTCTAACATAGTTTCCATTACCAATGAACGAAGAGCATTTACACGATCATCTGGTAACGATTCCTTACCTGAAAGTATCCATATCATTGATTCAGCAAGTGTTTCACTTTTTTTATCTCCTGTTTTTTTTGCGTTACCAATACATCGATAATAATATTCACGTTCAAAACGTTTAAAATCATTAACAATCCATGAGTTTTTTACAATTTTTTTGAATGACATTATTGGATATTTTTCCAATAATTGTTTATTTATATTTCATCATCTATTTGTAAAGTAATCTAGCAATGTGTTTTCCTCTTTCGAAAAATCTTCCATTATTTCAGATGTTTCTGACGCAATATGCATTTCAGTTAGTCAGCTAATAAGATTTTTTGGATCAATCATTTTTCTAAATGCTTTACTGTACTTTTTGCTTCATATAACACGACTTCATACTCATCAAAGTATTGTGTTTTTCGTTATTGTTGTTCAATCATAAAGACCAATTTTCACAAAATGACTAACAATTTTGCTCATCTTCAATTTTTTTGATTGTAGTGAATCAACAACTTTCTCAAATGATTTGGCATCTCAACGATCTTCTAAATAATCAACGTATCCATCAATATGATTACGTAATTGTACAAAATAATTTTTATTCCAAACTGGCAATCATGCATGCTCTTTTCAGTCTACTTCCCATCTTCTTGTTTCAGTATTAAATTGTGGAAATCATGTTGCTCATAAAAATTTGGAAAATGACTTGGATCATGATCCTTGAACTGGTTTCAATGTTGATTTCATATGATCAACATATGCTGATATTGTTCACCATTTATTTGTCGCATCTAGATGTGAAAAATATTCGTTACTAAAATGTCATTGTAACGTTTTATATCAATCAAGCTCAACGTTTGCTATATCATTGAAGGTAATTTTTTCTTTATTTAATAATTGTGCTAATTGACCAAGAAGATCTTTTGTTTTAAAAGAAGATTCTAAACGATTAGTCAAAGCATCCATTGCATTATCAACAGTAAGAACCTTTCATTGCTTTTTATATTCATCCTGCACTTCCAAAAGTATGCCTCAAAGTTGTTTTTTTAAGGCGTTTTGTTGTGTTTTCTTTTCGATTTTTTTATCAACCGGCTGTTCAAGATTTTGTTCGTTTTCTGTCATTAGATTTGTAATCAGCAAAACAGATATAAATAGTATTCCAGCAAACACTCTGTATTGAGTCTATTTTCAGGTAAATAGCACAAATCTTAGAGTTATAACTTTAAACCTAACAAGCTCGTAATTGTCTATCATTACTAATGTCCTCAAGAGTTAGGTAAATTAGATAAATAACTCTATTGTTCTTGCAAGTTGCAAAAGGACCAATAATATACTTATAAATTATACATATATTCATCAAAAAGTCCAATAATGACTAAGAAAATATTCGTACATGATCGACTTGTTCATATGGGATGAGCAGAAATGATTTTACAGGATCTAATTAGAAAAAATGCTAATAAGGATTCATTAATTTTCACATTATTTTCTAGCAAAAAACAGTTTGATTGACTTCCAGTTATTACAGTATTTCCAAAATTGGTAAACAATCGATTTATTTCATGATCAACGAGTAACCGAAAAATAGTAAGGCGACTGGTTGATTATCGTAACATGATGCCATTTTATCCATTACTCGTATGGATTTTACGCAAAAAAATCAAAACACATTCACCAGAAACTCTTATTGTTTCATCATTTGCCGCTGTAAAAAATATTAATTCGTTGAGATTGGCAAGTAAAGAATCAATACTGTATTGTCATTCTCCAATGCAATATATTCGAGAAAATTATGATGAATATTGTAAAAAACTTGGAACGTTCAAAAAAATGGTTTTTGTTATTTGTGCTAAATATTTAAGAATTCGAGACTCTCGTAAAAATACGTATGATATTGTATATGCAAACAGTTATTATACCAAATCATGTATAGAAAAAAGATATTGATGGGATCACATACAAGTATGGTATCCTAGTCTCCCAGAAGAAATACTCAATACTCCTGCTTTGGAAAAACCATATACGTATTATCTTTTCGTATGAAGAGTCGTAAAATTTGTTAGAGAACTTGATAAAATTATAACGATGTGTAATACACTCCATCTACCTTTAATCGTTATGTGATCTTGACCAGACGAAATAGAACTCAAGGAACTTGCATGAGAAACGATTACATTTATTGGACACATAAGTGATACTTCGGAAAAGATAAAAATAATTAAACAAGCAACCTGATTTATAAACCTTGCACAAGAAAGTTGTGGAATTTGAACAATGGAAGCGCTATCTCTTTGAGTTCCCGTTCTTTGATACAACAAGTGATGAACAAAAGAACTTATATTTGATGAAAATTTATGAACTCTTGTCGAAACAAAAGAAATAGAATCATTAATTGATGCTCTTCAAGCATTTCATCAACGTGAATTTGACAGAAAAAACATCAAGAAAATGTTCTTAACATTCTATAAAGAAAATAACGTTGGAGAAAAATAAATTGCAAATATTAAGACAACGTAGGTTCTATCATATATTGTGGTGTAATAGTTTCTTTTTTATGTGATACATTGCATAAAATTTCCCAAGAAATTAGAGTCTTTTTTCAAAGAAATACACAAAGTAATCATTCATTTGATCATAATAATTGTACTTTTCTAGTTTGATTCAATGTATCTGCAAGAAGATGCGAGTTAAGCATATCTATAAAGTAATCTTTTGGAATATCATGCTCTGTTCATGCTGTAGCCATGTGCGCAATATTGTTTTCAAAATCATAGAGCCATATATTTCTTCTTTGACCAATAGCAATATATCATTGTGATGGCAATACTCATTGTTCAATAATATCCGTGTACAAGTCTATTTTGCTTCGGTCATATAATGGCAAATTATAATTTTTTGATGCCATAGTCACGCATAATGTTCCGATCCTCAGTGAGGTAAATCATCATGGTCAGTTAATTATAATAATCGAAGATGGGTTATGTTGCTCTATCAAAACAACAAGCACTTTTGGTAAAGTTCTTTCAAGATCTTTATAAGGAATTTTTGTTTCTTCAGTTCAGTATCGGCAAAATACTTCATCTGTAGAACAGTGAACAATCAGTGGAAAATTCATTTATCTTTGTCCTTGCGCAATAAATTGAACCATTCTAATTATTGTATAACTCAGAATCACAAGAATTATACCAATAATAGAGTATTTCATTCATTTTTTTCATCTTTCATATGATGATTCACTCGCTCATCAAAAGACCATCATAACTCAAGAGATTATCAAACCGATTGCAGCAAGAGTCCCTACAAAAAATGTTGCTCACAAAAACAGATCTTGAATAAAATACTGAGCATGGTTTTGACCAGCCGTATCCTCTCTTAGTTGTAATGTTTTATAGATATCAAGTTTACATCATCAATTCGTCAAACAATCTTTATTGATTGTTATTCAAGCTTCTTGTGCGTGTACGAGACCCATTTGATATCCTATAAAATAAAACCAATACAATAAGTATAGAGAAGATTCCAATTTTTACAAATAAAGACTTGTGTCTTTTACTTTTACCAGCCCTTCTTCAAGTAGTTGTTCTACAATCACATCAAAATCTTCGTGTGGAAATTCATTTTTTAAGAATTCTTTCTTGGTAGAACCATGTTTAATTAAGTACTTAATTATATTTCATCTTACTTGTCTTTTGGATCAAGCAAATTTTGATTGTTTTCATAATGATTTAATTCATGTTGCTGCGACTGTTGCAACAAGTGATCAATAATCCATTAATGCGTTATTCCAGTCGTTTGCGCGTCCTTCTGGAGTTACTGCAAATGCAATTGCTTCTAATCATTTTTGAGGCGTTTTGGGATCGATTCAAAGTTCATGAATAAATACTCTTCTAATATTTGTATCTACCACAGGGGCAGAAATATTAAAAACGAACGCAAGCAGTGATGCGGAACAATACTTTCATATTCATGGAAGGGATAATAATTTCTCACGATCTTGTGGAAGTTCTCATCAAAATTCTTGTAAAATAATTTGTGCGGATTGTTGCAAACGAATTGCTCTACTGTTGAATCATAATCATGACCATAAAGACAATAATGTCTTATTATCTAATGAAGCAAGCACCTCCATAGTAGGTGCTTCATTCATAAATCTATTAAACTTTGGTACTACTCTATCTACTTGAGTCTGCTGCAACATAACTTCAGAAACCAAAACTTTATATTGATCCATAGAGTCTCTCCAAGGCAATCATTGCCTTTTGTTTTCTCAATACCATGTAAGTATCTTATTTTGAAAATCTATTATCTTTTGAGCTGAAATCATACGTGTTGTTTATTAAATTTCTTTCGCGTTTTTCTTATCTTTATTGAACTGATATAAGAAAGAATTTACTGCCTTCTTATCTTGTGTAACAATACCAATCTCTCTATTATTTTCTATAGCATTTGTAGATAAATTCATACTAGTAATAAGTAGTTCTTTACTATCAACCAATATATTTTTAGCGTGAAGATAAGGCTCATATAAAAGATACACTCAATCTAATCATTGCAGTTCATCTGCTTCTTGATTTTTTCACAAAATCACATAAATTTCAATTCAATTTTTTTGCCTTCTAATAAGTTGTTGCAACAATAATGGATCTTTTAAATACTGAGCTTGAATATGAATTGATTCTTGTGCTCATGCAATAAATGCATTTAACTTTCTTCTACAATTGATTGGGCAAAACCAGAGTGCTTCATGAATATCTACTGGATGGATTGTATTTCATTCTCGATCTTGTGTATGTAACCACTTCATATTTTCTACAATACCTTCATCTTTGGTTTCAAACCAATATTCTCTATTATTCCAAAATCATTGATATCATAAATTTGCAGTACTAAACACTACAGTATCATCAGTCACTATAGTTTTTGCATGGACAAAATTTGTTCATAGGTGTTCGTCAGATTTAACTTCTGCATTTGTTCAGACTAATTTTTGCTTAAATTCAGTCCAATTTTTATTATTTCATCAATATGTGTAATTTTCTAAAATTATATCTACATCAGCTCAAAGAGTTGCTTTATTTTTTAAGACAGTAATTACTTCACGCATAGTAATACTATACTCTCGCATTTTTATTGAATATTTAGTCCTTGTAAGGACATCAATAATTTCATCTTCAACTCAATAAGGTGAAATATGGAGTTCTCAAGCAATTGTATTGGAAGAAATATTTGTGTCTGACTGAAAAAACGGTGCATCAATATAAATATATCACTGAGAATAACGTATTCACAGCACTATGAGTATTCCAAGAAATAACAAGACAGCGACATATTTTTTCATACTTATACTCATAAGTATCTTTTATAAGACTACAAGCTCTGTATTGCATAAGTTTTTGTGGATTTGGCAAGTCAAAACAGAGCAAGACGGTCTATAGGTTTTGAGAATACGTCTAACTGCATTATACTGATATCATGCTTACAAAAGATCAACGCGAAGAAAAAGATGATAATCTCAAAAACAGTAAAGCCTACTGGATATTTATTTGAGCTTGAGCATTTGTTTTTCTTCTCCTAGCATGGTGGGCTATGATTCACGTAAACAATAAAATGATAGCTGCTAGAAACAATCTATGGCCAATGATGAAAACATGATTAATAATATCACTCATTATCATTGTTCTTTTTGTTTTATTTATAGCATTTCTCAATTTTCTTTGAAAAAAAGAAGAGCGAGATGAACATTCCTAGACATTTATTCTTTCTTACAATATAATGGAATTTGATATTTGGTTACTCCTAGCATGAATTGGGATTTTAATATTTTGAATGCATGTATTTGAACATGCAATTAAATTTTTAGGATGATCAAAACTAAAAGGAATATTAGAAAAATATACAAACGGTTCAGCGAATTCTATCTTTACAGGTACATGGGCAACAGCTTTACTACAAAGTAGTAGCCTCGTATCACTTCTCGTATTAGCATTTACTTGAGCATGAATCATGCAACTTTCAAATGCTATATGAGTAATTATTTGAGCAAATATTGGTACTACAGTATCATCGTTAGTTATCGCTTGAATATGATTTGGTGATTTCAAGATTGCTGCGTTTGCACTACCAATAATTGCAATATGATGATGTGCATTAATATTTGTAAAAGATCCAAAATGGGTAAACTGGGCAAAACTATTTGTATGATTTGGACTCCTCTTCTTATGATTAGATTTTATGAAAGAAAGTGTTGATGCAATCAAAGCATCATTTGATCTTAGTGCGTACAAAGATCTTAATCTTTGGGCATTTGGTCTACTTGGAGCTGTAGTTACAGCTGTAATCCAATCAAGTAGTGCTGTATGAGTAATGACATTAGCAGCGTTAAGTTCTTCAATTATTACATTCCCAGCATCGATTGCTATTGTTATGTGATCAAATATTTGAACGACTATAACGAGTGTTATTGCATCTCTATGATGAGAACCAATCAAAAGACAAGTTGCTCTCTCTCAAGTACTCTTTAATGTAATTTCATGAATTATATGAATTGTATTCTTCTCATGATACATCTGGTTAACTCTTGATGTTTTATGATTTGCTGATAATTTGGTTATGTGAAATGCGGTACTTAATGCCATATTTAATATATCTACAGCAGTTTTATTCTGATTTTTCTTGAAACCGTTTGCTCGCCTTATCCAAAAAATTGTTAAAATCAAAAAAGAAGATAAGAAAGAACTCCGTATACAACAAATCGAAAAACTTTGATCTAAAAGTGATTCTAGTTTCTCACAAGCAGCGATTATTGCTTTAGAAGAAGATACGAAAACACTTATTGATGAAGCTGTAGCATATAATATAAATGTGTTTTGATTATCTCAAGACCACATAAAAGAATGATCAGAACTATTATCTGATATTCCAAAAGATAGTGTTGAGCGAGATAAAGAGATACATAAATGAATGTATGATACTGCAACAACAACATGAAATATTATCTTGAGTCATCTTTTGAAACTAAAAGAAGTGACATTATCTGATGAATGAGTTACAAGTACAAGTTGAATCGACAAATCAATTCAATCTGTATTTAGATCATTGAAGTCTACAAAAAATATCTATCATGATATTCAAGCGTTAAAAGCGTCATCTAATACTGATATGCAAGCCTTATATAAAACATTGTTTGTAAATGTAAGTAAAGTTTATAACCGTATTGCTTCGATTACTGATAGAACATATACTTCGGAAAATTTCCAAAAATTATCGCAAGCATCTCAAGATCTTACAGTATTCCATCAAGAATTTATAGGTCAATTAACTGAATTAAACAAAAAGACTACCAAAAATGATATTAATTTATCTACGTTGATTAATATTGATCATTATGTACATCAAGCTGCGCAAATGCTTGTAGATGCTATACAACATACATATCTAACTCAAAGTGAAGATGAATCATTTGAACAACTTACCTCTTAAGACATACATGAAAGAATATCTCAAATCAATTTTCTCGCTCGATACAAAAGCGTTAAGTGTCTTTAGGATACTTTTCGCCTTGTTGGTATTGGTAGATATTTGAACACGTTTGTATTCTTTTGATGCGTTTCTTGGTTCATCATCAATTATGCCTCTAGACATATTGTTAGAGCATCATTATGAAGAAACATTTTGGTCTCCCTATGCAATAACAGAAAACATATGGATTACTCTCGCTTTGATTGCTTGAGAAATTTTTGCAGCGGTGTGTCTACTTATATGACGAAAGACTCGTTATGCAATAATCGCAGTATGGTTTTTTATTGCATCTGTCCATGCAAACAATCCTATGATTCTAAATTGATGAGATACGGTAATGAGACTCATACTTTTCTGGGCAATGTTTCTTCCTCTTCATCATCGGTATTCGATTGATAGTAAAAACATCAAAAATAAAGACAAACCTACACATATACTCTCAATGTGATCAGCGTGATTTATATGTCAACTTTTTATTATTTATATATTTTCATTTCTTATAAAAGACCATCCAAGCCGAGCCTCTGATTTTGATGCAACGTATTTAGCATTAAGTCTTGATTCATTTAGGACATGACTATGAGACATACTCTATACAAAATATGAATTTCTAAAGTTTATGACTTGGTTTGTCTACCTTCTTGAATGATGGGGATGGATATTCTTTCTTGTCCCATGGAAAAACAACGTTTTTAGAACATGAATACTTGGTATTTATTGTTTATTTCACATCTGATTATGAACAACGATGTATCTTTGATTGTTTCCTTGGATCATGATTTGAACATTGATTGCATTGCTTCCTTGGCATCATTTAGAAGTCGAAGAAACTAAAAATAAACGAGATACTTCAATGCATATCTGAACACAAGTTTTTCTTGCATGCGTATTAATATATATCATTTGTTGGAATATAAGAACATTAGATTTTGATAAACATTCACAACGATTTCCTTATGAAATAAATAGGATATGATTTACTCTAAGAATAGAACAACACTGGAATATGTTCGCTCCATTTCCTACAAGAGATGATTGATGGTTTGAAATTATTTGAATGCAAAACAATTGAGATGATATTTTAATAAATAGTCCGCGTATTTGAATTCAATACTGAAAAAATCCATGAGCAAATGACCGCCATTATACAAATGAAAAACGACACAAAATATATAGTAATATGCGAATCAAATCATGAATTTATATGAGAGAGCCATTTCTTAAATGGGTATGTACAAGAATTGAAAATCAAGATATATCTAGGTTGGATATGTACTTCATCAAAGAGCGGACTCTTGATAATTATGAAACCAAAGATACGGAACGCGTACATTTAGCTCGAGCAGAATGCAATTAACATGGAACAAACATATAACATCCGATTAACTTTATGAGGTATATGAATGCTTATCTATTGAATGGTATTGATGGAAGAAGTTATTAAAAAACTTGTAAAATCTTCTCTTCAAGAAAAGTTAGAGCATTACACAAAAAACAAATGGAACTCATTCCTCTTGGGAATATGAGCCACTGCATTGACGCAAAGTAGTAGTTTAATTTCCTTATTACTACTTGTGTTTGTATGAGCATGAATTATTGCCTTACCAAGTGCAATTGCTGTAATTATTTGATCAAACATTGGAACAACATTTTCATCAATGATCATTGCATTGTTATGATTTTGAAAATTTTCAATTACTGCATTTGCTTTTCCATTGATAGCAGTTTGATGAGTATGACTCCTCTTTTTTAAAGATAAAAAACGGAGATATTATTTAAAATTACTTTTAAGTTTTTGATTATTATTTTTCTGAATCGATCTTATAAAAGATAGTGTAGAAATGCTCAAAACAGTTATTGATTTTTCTCAATATGCACGCTGGTGAGTGGTTTGATTTTTCTTTTTATGAGTTATTATGACCGCAATAATTCAATCTAGTCATACAGTAGTAATTATGACATTGGCAGCACTGCATTGATCAATAATAACATTCCCAATGGCTTTATGAATAGTGATTTGATCAAATATAGGAACAACAATAACCGTGATTTTTGCATCGTTGTGATGATCTCGTGCAAAGAAAAATGTTGCTTATGCACATCTTTGATTTAATTGTATTTTATCAATAATTGGGCTCTTATATTATCCATGAATTACTTGGATAGTTACTGAATGAATGTGACTACAAGACAATCCAATTATTGCATTGGCTGTGTTTAATACAGTTCTCAATGCGATTACTGCTTGCGTCGTCTTACCATTCTTATGACAGTTTGTAAATTATGTTACTAGTTATACAAAAAAACAACAAGAGAATACAGAACCACTACATTGTGAACGTATACAATGATCTGAGAGTTTAACAAATTCGTTTCCAATAATTACGTTACGTGCTCTTCATTTAGATTCTAAAAAAATACTTATTGATAGCTGTCGTTATACACTACAATTATTTGATCGTGATATTGTAACAAAAGAAGTTGTGCTTATTAAAAAACAAAAAAACATTAAAAACACACTGTTAAATAAACTTAAAACTTGGTTTTCACCATCAAATGAACAACTACAAACTATTCTTCCAACTGAAGAATCTATTGAAGAACGAACATACAATCAACAACTTCATAGGAAGTTTTATGATGAAACAAAACAATCTA
>CALLUT010000044.1 GCA_938010495.1 Candidatus Absconditabacterales bacterium | reverse complement strand
CTCCTTCCTCCAGAAAAGTATAGTGAAGTTTTAGATACGCATCTATGAGCATAATGATTCCAAAGAATCCGAAGCGAAAAAAGCTTTTTCTCCATGGAGGAAAAACATGATGAGATGCAGAAGTAGGTTTCATAGAACACCTCCGCTCCATCATAGAAAATCATCCAATCACCAGCATTATCACACCAGGAAAAACAGAGAAGAAAACACTCATGATGAAAAAACACTTTCCAGATATTCATATTCGCTCAGGATATGAAACAGCAACCATGAACTATGATGCAGTCTGGAGCTCAACACTACTATATCTCCCTTGATGCAATTCTAACATAGATCTGTATCACAAAATTCTCACGTCCCCTCATCTTTTGAAAGCACTCTACCGCTCAGAATATCTTTTTTGAAGCTCTGCTGGAATGATGATATTAGGAGCATGGTTTAGAAGTGGAGAAATTACTGCTAAGCGCCACCCGTGATTCAACTTTTTTCCATATATAGCAGAACCACATCTACACGAACGAGACAGAGTTGATCTTATTAAGGAGTATTCAGTAGCACATCCCGCCTACACAATCATTTGAGTCGACGAACAGACGATGATAGAAATAAATCGTAAGGAGTGAATTGGAGATACACACGGACCTGGAACGTCAATCGTATATGAAGCATCTAAGCAAGAAGAAAAACAACGACACATCTATATCCTCCGCTGTGCAGACGATTCCTTATATACATGAATAACGACAGACCTCTCTAGAAGACTCATAGAACACAACACTTCACCTCTTGGTGCATCATATACCAAAAATAAACGCCCCGTCACGTGCGTCTGGACACAGACAGCTAGAGATAGATCCGAAGCGAGCAAGATAGAAGGAAGGATTAAGAAATGCTCAAAAATTGAAAAAGAACACCTTGTGGCTTCACAACGTCTATTTAAATTAGATTAAATTAATTATAACCTCAAATTGATGAAACTACAACACCTTTGAAGAACTTTATTTGATATGCTCCTACTTAGAATGTGCTTGAATATATCTAAATTGATTGTGGTGCTGCAAAAATCTATATCTAAATCATGGAGAAATGACACCGAATATGCATAAATTCATAATAAAACCTACAACGGAACCAACAATCTCGTCCTCTTCTTCCAGTCTTGAAACGCTGGATCATCACCATACTTTTCTTCTCGCTTAGGAGCAAGATAGGGAATTCATGACACTTTCACCAACAAAAACGTAATCCATACTGGAGAGATCATACTCACCCACTCTCGTCAGTTCAGATATGGAATACAGATGATCCACAATCCCCATCGAACGAGCATCTCTCAGAAATAGTTTGGATGCCTTGCTTTCGACCAGAGTCAGACATCACATCGACGCTTCGGAAATTGCTTTTTGAACTGATATTTTTGTCGATCAGCTAGAGATTCTATAAGCAATCATACCATTGAAATGAGTCATCACAGGTACACAAATCATGAAACATGATCGATCTGTTTGTTCATGACAAGTATCATTGGGAGAAGAAGTATTGAAATACTACACGCTTGTAATAGCCAGAATGCACCAAATTTCACAAAATTTGGTCTCATCGCATCAAATCTTTTATCTCTTCACATATGTTGTATTCTGGAAAGGAGATAGACCCCAAGTCTGATTCATCGCAAGATAATCACTCCAGCCAGTGTTCGATGAATATGTGTTCACTGACTGTTAGACAACAGATAGATCATCACGATCACAAACGTTCCTCCATATGAGATATCGGTGAGTTTATCTGTCTGAAAAATGTATGCTATCAGGAAGCAAATGAGTTGAATTCAGAAGATAAGGAAAAAAGATTCTTGAAACATATGTAGAGCATACTGATGTTATAAAAAAAGAAAAGAACGGTCTATAGAACCGTTCTTTTTTTTCTGTATTTGTAGTATATATATATAAAACAGGCAGTATGTATCTTACAAACTCGAGACTATGGCAAAAGTACTTTATCGATAACGTGAATCACTCAGTTGGTTCCAAAGATATCTGTCTGCACAATATTTGCATCGTTTATCATAGGAGATCAATTATGAGGGTTGATGGTTAGTGAGGTTCCGTTTACTGAAGGTGACATGATTGGTCATGGAAGAGAAATGATATCTTCAGCTGTATAAAATCATGAAACGACATGATAGGTCAGTATCGAAGCCAACGTATCAGTATCAGCAAGCAGTTGCTCTGCTGTGAGTCACAATGCAGATAGAGCATCTGCAAACGCCTGCTCAGTAGGAGCATACACAGTAAATGGTCCATCACCCTGGAGGGTATCTACAAGTCATGCAGCTTGTACCGCAGCAACAAGTGTTGGAAAGGCTCATGAAGATACTGCTGTGGTTACGATATCATCTGATCATCTATCTGTAGTCATACCAAGCGTTTCTTTTACTGATGGAGGAAGGAGTACTTCATCAATTAGATGCACTACTCCATTTGATGCAACGATATCAGTAGCTGTTACCATTGCATCATCTACATATAGTCTATTTCGGTTACTCACTCTTACTGACTCTCATCAAATGGTTGGCACGAGTGTTCACTCCGTAAGAGAAACAACATCATTTGCCTTTACC
>CALLUT010000043.1 GCA_938010495.1 Candidatus Absconditabacterales bacterium | reverse complement strand
GATCCGCACATATCTCAAGCTATTCATATATCGCAATCTTCACCTGCATCTAATATTCAGTTACCACAAAGAACTTTATTATTGATTCATCATATTCATCATATAATTCACAATGCAGATCAATCACAATAACTATCATCTTTTCATTGTAAGCTAGCAATAGCAGAACACACATCTACTATTCTTCAAGGATCTCAAATCAATTCTTTTCAGGTATCTTGTAAGAGTTTAAGAATCTCATCTGTAGTAATTTTTGGATCAATCGCTTTCAACAATCAAACTGATGATGCCACTAAAGGAGATGACATTGATGTTCAAGAACATCTCATATATCCATCATTATCAATATCTTTACATGATCACAACACAGTACCTGGATGTACAGTTGAAAGTATACTAACTCAAGGAGCATAAATATCTACTCATCATCATAATTCATCTTTCTCTCAATATTGTGAAAATTCAGCTCTCAATGCTTTTTTGTCACTAGCTCATACAGCAATAACTCATTCATAAGCTGCAGGAGTCGTTACATAATTTAATGCTTGTCAATCGTTTCAAGCAGAAGCGATTAGTATAATTCATTGATCATATAACGTCTTCATAATTCTTTGATCTTCTTCATTTCGGCATAGTTTATGTCGTTCTTCTTTTGACACATAGGATACTGCTTCTGGTGTAGTATCACAACCAAATGACATATTAATAACTTCAGCTCAATCTTGCACAGCCAACAATAATTGATCTAACCAATTATGTAATCAAGCATATCCACGCAATTCTATTAAACTACGACCAACAGAAGCTACTCACGTTCAGTTATTTGATACTGCTCATGCAATTCCTGCTACATGAGTTCCGTGTAGTCATTCTGCTACACTATTCTTAAAATTTGGCGCAAGATCAGGATGTCATGAATATATTCAATCATCAATAACAGCTATAGTTACTGGATCATAAACTCAATCAATCAAATCCCAAGCTTTGTGTGCATTTGCTCAAGGGTAAACATCCAAATGTCGTAGATCATAAAACAATGAATCATTAGGACTCGCAAAAGTCATATAATTTGGCACAGGTTCAATGCTCTCTACAGATCAAATTTTTGAAAGATCTTGAGCAAGACGCCAAGTGTCAGATCAATCAGCTAGGGTTATATGGTATACATTCGAAGGAAGATCTTCTACATACTCTTGTCGATGATAATACAAATTATTTACTGAAACGATCTCATATGCATCTAAAGCTAATGAAAAATATGAAGCAGTTTGATCGTATAAATCTTGTAATACTTTGGTATGCAATTGGTCTTTCTTATTTTTCTGTACTTGTTTATAAAGATCTTCATCTGATGCTCACTTCAAGTACTCTTCCAAGAAAACAATTCAATTTAACTCATTCTCAAACGTCACCTTCAGAGTTAATGGATCGATTGCTAATCAATCTTCATTTACACTTTGAGTTAGAAATTGACTGTTTGAAGCAACCATATCTTTGTAAGTTTCTACACATTCATTATCTGTTTGACATTTAGTTGCACAAAATTTATCTGTAAATCATTGATCAAGACATTCATCCATACAAGATTGCTCTACGCATGGCAACTCAGCAAAATCAACGAAGATCGGTTCGTCTTTAATTAAATACTCCTCTTCTCCCTCAGCAGCTCAATATTCATCTCAAAGAGTAGTCGCAGTATTAGAAGAATATACAAAAAAATAAATTAGTGCTCACAATAAAGCAGTAACTAAAATTGAACTAAATACTCGGATATTTAGCTTTGATCTTTTATGTTTTTTTGAACTATGTTTTTTATTCATATAACTACTAGAGTCAAAAATATCTAAATAAATTATAAATTAATGTGTTTCTTTCGCAAAATACAGAGAATAATAGACACATACAGTTTGACTTATCAAAAATAAAATACATAAAATAAAACAATCCTTCGGATTTTTGATTCATACTGTTTGTATAGCAGAACATTCACTTTATTTTACCTCCCTCATGAGTAATCGGAGTATTTATATGTATTGCTTTGTAAAGAAAATTTCTTGGCTACTCTCAAGCGCATGTACAGAACTAATAATTTAGCATTTCCTATATACCAAAAAACCTCAGCATAGAGCCAAGGTTTTGTAGCAGTTTTACTTCTATTAATCAGAAAGAAATTTATCAAAATATGCATTCTTTTGCTCAAGAATTGAACTACTTCAATTACTTTCATTCAAAAATCGATACATAAAATGATCTGCATAATCTTCTAAGGGATTGATTTGAGCATAGTCACTTACAAAATCGTTAGGAGAACATTTATTTTCTCATCGACACATATCTTCATACTTCGCATGTCATTCACGATCTTTATGGTAATAAAAATGGTGTCAAAATTCATGAATTACAATTTTGTAAAAATGATCAGGCAAATCTTTTAGTAAAAAATAATTTCAACAAACATTTACATCCAAAGGAACCTCTAAGGTAGAAAATGAAATATGATTACCATGATGATCAGTTGTTTCGGTAATATTATAATTCCCATGAAACGTATTACACGAGAGACGCGATAATAAGGTAAGCTTTCAATTTAATTTATGTATATCAGTTTGATCAAATAATCAAGCACGCA
>CALLUT010000042.1 GCA_938010495.1 Candidatus Absconditabacterales bacterium | reverse complement strand
ATGAGTTGATGTATGTATCCGACGTCCAGGACAAAATTGTACCCAAGATTGTCAACAAGTTATACAAGATCCAGATGGGATATGTTGACCAAGTAGTCAATATTATAGTTGAGCACATCTTGATTTCCCTACAACTATTGTTCAACAATGAGATCTCTGTACAAGTTGAACACCAATTGCTATAGAAACATTTAATTGAGTAAATCTTGATCTTACTGATCCAAACTTCGCTACTGCATTTTATGCTTGATGACAAGTTCAAATATATAGTGATGGGCTTACGTGGTATTGGGATTGTGAAGGTTCAGATAGTAGTATGTCATGTCAAACATGGGAATGTTGAGATTGAATCTTGCATTATAGTTCAAATGCAGCAGTAGAATGAGAAACTTGTGATGATGGAAATAAAATTTCAGGCGATTGATGTGATGATACATGTCAAATAGAGCCTGTAATTGTTCCGGAATTTGGAACGAGTTGTATTGATGATACTGATCCTGCTGCATGAAAGACATGAATATATCCTCTTGTTCATTCTGATGAACTCCTTCCAATTCGATGGTCACTGGATACACAAGAATGACCATGATGAGAAAGTATCTTGGATTGGAATGCAACATCTTGTTGATCTCTTCCTTCATGAGTAAATGCAGTACTTGGTCAATCAATGCAGTGTAACTTTGAATTTTGGAATAGCGACTGATTAAGATTAGCTGAAATGTGAAATTGTTACAGAAATATTGATTCAAGATGAAATAATCCTTCATATGCGATTACCCTTTCACCATGATGAGATATTATTGATGATGCATTAGATGATAACTGATATCCAGTATGATCTAGAAGTGATATCTTGTGATTAGATCTTCAAGATATGTCTTCAATTATAGATCCAGAAGCCCCTTCATATGGTCAGTATAAATTGTTATTAGAACGTACAGAGTTTACATATTGTGCAAATTCTATTGATATATGACTTGCTATTTCTGGTCAATCAGCCCCAGCTCCAGTAATGAAGGCACATAGTTATGCGTATTCTGAAATCGATCCAATTACTAATGAACCGTCACCGATTTGTGAAGCTAAGATTAGTGTTGCTCAATGATACTTGACTCAAAAATGAGCAGTATTGCAAGAAGTTGAAAATACAGAATTTACTGACTTTGTAAGTTTTGATGATACTGATTTTGTTACCGAATGAACTCCTTTGAATAATGATGAAACAAATATAGTGAATTTGGCTGACTCTAATGAATGAAGAGATTGGTTGTTTGATTGATTTATCAATGAATTTAGTAAAAAAGCTGTTGTTTCTAAAACAACATGAACTATTTGATGATCACGAGGAAGTCCTGCATCTATATACAAAGTACCAAATGATACTATTTTCTTTTATGACGGACCTGATTGAACATTACCAATGAATTCAACACTTATTGAAAATATGCTTGCTGAATTTGATACACCAAATACTGAACCGTTTACGTTTGTTGTAGAAAATGAAAATGTAACTATGAATATCGATGATGACTTAAATTATAACTGAGCCTATATTATCAATTGAGATATTTCGTTCAACCCACAATTATGTGATGAAAACAATACTATCTCTTGAATATTTATAACAAATTGAGAGTTCTTGGCTGATGAGATTCGTAATAATGATCTCTCTGCTTGAGAGCGATGTTCATGATGAAGTCTTTCTATTGATGGTATTCTTATATGAGAATGAATTGATGAAACACTCTCTGATGCAAGAAGATCATCACTATGAGCATGGGAGGGCGAAGGAACTGTATTTAATTCTTTAGCTTGAAAGGCAAGAACCTTGTTTGATGCATGTTATATGCCAAATATGTTGGAATTTGCCGTTGCTGAAACCACACCTAATCCAACCCTTTACTGAAGACCTGTATGATTGATTAAATCAGTAGATTGAGCAAAATATGATACTTCTGCTACTGTGCAACAAATGTGTACTATGGGGTCATTTGATCGATGAAAAGAATGGATAGTCAATGAGTTATCAGACTGTTACGGTGGACCGAATTCATGAAGTCCTTTTGAAGCTCCAAGTTGGTGTCCTAAACCACAAGTATTTACTGATTTTGCTAATAATATCGCTAATGGTATTGCTATACCTTCTCATGTAGCTAGTTGATCAGATTTTATAGAATATGCAAAATGAAGATTGAATTACTGGACACATCAATATGTTCTTGGTGTTAACGTGAAAAATATATATACTACCGATGCTAAACCTGTATATCCAATTTTCTATAAACAAGATTGAACATTTATACAGCATAATATTACTGACATGCCAGCATGTAATAACTGAACATGTTACAGTATTGCTACAACTGATCCCGTTACATGAGTAGTTCAAAACTTAGTAACACATATAGAGGTTGCTACTGGTGTAGAAATAAATGAACCATGATTTATTCCAGCAAATATTAGATGGGAAACGTCAGATGAAAAAAATTGAAATACGTTTATTGGACCAGATTGATGAACTAAAGACCTTTATGTATTTGCACCAGCATTTTCAGAAGTTAGACAACAGCTTCTAGATCAATCAAACCTCAGCATGGTAAGAAGTGCCTTTGCAGGAATGGATGAGTTTGTGGTGAGTCAATATGATGATGAAAATGCTCCTGATATTGATGTTTTCTCTTTAGAAAATTCTTGAATCTTGAGGAAGATAAATGAAGTGTGAGTGTGATGATATTACTTCTTTATGTATACGTATTTTAAGGATAACGTATTACCAATTTCTCAATTTTATAATTCATATGTTGAATTGCTTGATATATTTCGAATTAATGAAGAAAGATCAAGTATATCTACAGAGAATAATCAAAGATCAAATGAAATTTTTGAATGATCATCTGTATTGCTGGAACTTAATGCTTCTAAGTGGAGCTCACTTTCCCCTTGATTGAAGAGTTACTTAGAAGAAACTATTGTAGAAAAATAATCATATTAATGCTTAATTACTAAACTTGTCTATTTTCTATTGAGAGTAAATCAGTAAGAACTTTTTTATATATATCTTTTGTATTTAGATCTCCCTCCTTTTCAGCAAGTGCTATTGGCTAGAAAAACTTCGGATTCATATTTTCTTGAAAAAAATTATAAATCTACTAAAAATAGCACTTTACTTAGACCACACATGTCTGTCATGTGGTATTATTATTTAAAACAGTGAGAGTGACTTGAAAAATTACATAAAAACGGTTTTGTTGAGGCTTTGTCTTTTTGAAAAGTTTATCGTTTAGATAATGTTGATAAAACTCATCATGAATGTTTTCATCAAC
>CALLUT010000041.1 GCA_938010495.1 Candidatus Absconditabacterales bacterium | reverse complement strand
ATAGTTATCTGGTCTAGTATAAGCTGGTATTGTTAGACGAAACCATGGAAGTACTCAGTAATATCAAATTCTTCATGTATTTGTTCAGGTATCCCTTTTTATAAAGGTATAAGTCATGTCTGCATCACGATAACTTCATCGTCACGTATCAAGTACTACATTGGTATTTGCATCTCATGAGAGCAGTGTTACTCATGTTGCATATCGTTCCAATTGAGAATTTGCAATAGTATCATTATATGTTGCTCCTGTAAAATCACTTATTTGAATAGTCGTGTAGTATCAAGCATCATCTCACATGAGATCTTCTACACTCATATAATCAGTAAATTGAATTTCTAGTATTTGATCTATGTTGCTTGTTTCATAACTTCATGAAAATGTATAACTTGATGGAGTATAGATACAAATATCTCCTGAAATTTCATTTTGACACATACTATCACATCAGTCTCAGTTTATGTTATTCCCATCGTCACATTGTTCTGTTTCAGCGTTACTGTTTGGTGTTTGTGTTAATCAATCTCAACAATAGGTGTATACTGAGAGTGAGAACCATCTTACTAATTCATTAGTATGAGTATTACAAACATTTTCAGCATCTGCTTCACAATATCTAATATCAGCATCATCTTCTGTCACATTTTTTGCTCGAGCATATTGTGGATCTTGTCATCAATTATCAGAATTTTGAGTAACCATAACCACAGGCTGTACTCAACTGTATGCAGGTGAAAATCACACATTTGTCCATGTACTATTTGAAATACCTTCTGTTCAATCTTGCCATCATGGCATAGTGAAAAGAGTAGGATCAATTGCTAACCATCATAGTTGTTCATCAGGTTGTCCGGGTGTACATATATTTACATTTCATGCATTTCAATATTGATGAACACATCAAACAAAATCTCATCAATTAACTGTTAAAGTATTATCATCAACCCAAGCCGTTCAAGCAATATTATTTCATTGACTAGACGTTTGTGGTGTTGTGAAAACATATGGTTCATTCGTAAATGTGGTACTAAAGGTAAATGCTGTATCAGTTCAATCTGTATCAATAGTTGTTATTCACGCATCGATATCATCAATACAAGCTACTGCGTCTTGGTCAACAATAAATAATCCAATATTTTCTGGATTTGGATTTGGATTACACGTTGTATCTCATCTATCTAAACAAATGCTTATTTCAAATCATGTGCTTGTAACATTACGGATACGAGGGACAGGATAATTATCTCAGTTATTTTGTGATTGTGGCGTTGCAAGAATAATTGGAGCAGAAGTAAATGTATGTCCTGTTAGGAATGAACTATATGATATTGAAACCCAGTTCTCATCTATGTTTGTTGCTAAGTTAGGGGTGATAGTGTACTCAGTTGCTGAGTCTCATTGTATTGTTATAGTTGCTGTAGCTGGATCACTTAATGCGATCATATCATTTTCATAAACGTTGATCGTATAACTTCAATGAGTATCAAATGGTGTAGCAAAAGGAATGGAAAATACCCCAAGAGTAATTGCTCCAGTTCAACTTAACACAATATTACTCGAACTATCTACAATTTCATAATATATTTCATTTGCATCGTTACTTGCAGTTCATTTTATTCAAATAAGAGAACATCAGTTATATCAATTTATTGGATTATCTATAGTTGGTATAGGAGGCTTTACATGTTTTAAAATAACAGGTCTTTGTCACCAATGTGGATTTGAAATTAAAACTTCTCAATTAGATAATTGAAACATATCTGACTCATAGTTTGTTGCACTTACTGGTATCGGTCTCGTAGTGATTTGATTTCGTGTTGATCAATTATCTTTTGAAACGTATGTCCTATCATTAGTTGTCGTAGAAACTAGATCAAGAAGTATATTATTATTTTCTAGAAGCAATAAATCTGTTCAATAATAATTTACTGCTCATCATGGTGCTCACACAGCTGTCCATGTAATTCAACTGTCAGTACTTCTTCGTACCTGTGATCATCCTGATCAGATAGCAAACGAAGCAATTACATCTCAGTTATTAGCTTGAATTAAAGATGTGTTATAACTTCTTACTGCTGTAGTTGCTTGTTGATTCCATGACGCTCAATTATCTGTACTTCTTCGAAGTGTTCAAAAAGGTGCTATAGGTCATGCTTGTGAATATATTAAATCTCAATTATCTAGTTGTAAAACTCCAACTTTGTATGAGTAATTGTTTGGGAATGTAAAGAATAAATTCCATGTACTTCATCAATCTGTACTTTTGTAAATAGTATCTGCAGTATTTGAGTATGTACCAAAAAATGTTAGTAAATCTCAACTATCGAGTTCAATAATATCAAGGTGTAAACAACGATCAATTCATGTTGTAAGTGTATTTGTCCATGAGACTCAATTATCAGTACTTTTATAGAGATTGTTTGCTTGACCAAATGTACATCATCAAGCTATTAAATCTGATCAGACTGCAATCATATTTCATCAATAACTGTTTCATGGTTGTGGTAGTGTAGATAATGAATTCCAAGTACTTCAGTTATCAGCTGTTGAAAAAAAATTAAGTTCATCATCTGGTGTTACTTCAGCCAACATAACAACAGGTTTCCCTCAATCTGGTTCAGCAAATTGAGTAGAGAAATTGTATTCTACTCATGTTGGTAATCATGTTGCATCATTAAATATTTGAGCATGAGAAAATGATAGAGAGAGTATTGTATAGAGGAAAATGATTGATAGTAATTTTATTTTCATCGTTTTTCGTAAGGGATAGTTAGAATTTCTTTTTCTTCATCTGATAATTTTTCCATTACATCAAAGATGTCTTCAGGTTTCAATTCTTGTATTTTTCTATGAAGTTCTTTCACTTTTGTATATTTTCAATCTTCTCATTTTGTTAATTCTTCAACTACAGTAAGTTCTTTTTCGTCTTCAGTTTCGTATATTGTTTTTAATATTAGAGTTTCATTATCTATTGATTCATCTATTTCATTGTCTGATGGTTCTTCTTTTACGACCGATCATTCATGTATTGAACTTCTCATTAGTTGCGCTTCACTCGGTTCTTCAACAGGTTCATCTGCAGGTTC
>CALLUT010000040.1 GCA_938010495.1 Candidatus Absconditabacterales bacterium | reverse complement strand
ATTGTTTTTCCATGAGAACCTCTCAATCAGCAAGGATTTGATAAAAGAACAACGAATCACGTTCTGTAATTGTACATGTAATAGTTTTTCCTTCATACTCTTTTCAAAACTGTTCTATACAATAAAGACGAAGTTCATCAAGAATTTGAATCATTTCATCTATTCAGTTTTCAAATCTATTGAGATCAGTAACAAAAAGTAATACACGTGATTTTAGAATATGTCTCAAGAATTCATATCCCAATCATTTCCCTTCATGTGCTCACTCAATCAATCAAGGAATATCTATCATAGAGAAACTTGTTCACATATGTCAAACAATTCAAAGATTTGGAGTAAGTGTTGTAAAATGGTATTCAGCAACCTTTGCTTTTGTATTTGAAACTAGATTAATAATTGAAGATTTTCCCACTGAAGGAGCTCAAATTAGCGCTATATCAGAGAGAAGTTGAAGTTCTAATGTTATTTCTCTTTTTTGTGCAGGTTCTCAGAGAAAAGCAATAGTAGAATATTGTACTTGTGCATTTACAAAATGGATATTCCACAATCATCATGTTCATCATTTTGCTATACAACAGCGCGCTCATGGTTGGTCTAAAGACGCGTAATGTCTTCATGTTTCTGTATCAGATATTATTGTTCAAACAGGAACATTTAGGACAATATCCTCTCATCATTTTCCGTATTTATCTTTCCCTTTACCATGTTCTCATGATGAGGCTTTATAGATTTTATTTGATCTATAAGGCATCAATGTATATTCATTTGGGGTAGCTACAAAAAATACAGAACCTCATGTTCCTCAGTCTCATCATGATGGTCATCAATATGCCACATGGGTTTCACGTCTTCATGTTGCTATACCGTCACCACCGGCTCATGATTGAACTCTTATGTTCACTCTATCAAAAAATTGCATAGTCTATTCCAAGCTTTGATTCATAAATGATATCACTATACTAATTATCTCCTTCATTACTACCACAATTACTCTATGAAAACAACTATATTGCTTATTTCTGACTCAGACAAACAGTTTTGAGAATTGGCAAAAGAATATACCAAAAGATTGGGAAAAAAAGCAACTATTGTTCAACTTAAACCTATTAAACATGGTACAACAAGTGAGATTGTAAAAAAAGAAACAAGCCTTTTGATAAAACACTTAGAAAAATATAAAAATAGTTATCATATTTTGCTGGCACATACATGAGAATCTCTTTCATCTGAGAAATTTTCAAAGAACTTATACAAGCATGATCATTGTGTCTTTGTAATTTGATGACCTTTTTGAGTTAATGAAACCCTACTTATGCCTCATATCAACCAGTCAATTTCCTTTTGAAAACAAACTATGCCACATGGTTTAGTTAAAATTGTATTACTTGAACAAATATGGAGATGACGAACTATAGAAGTTGGTAAAAAATATCACTACTAATTTGACAGATTAGATCATGGTCACTATACTTTTGATAGTTTTACTATTCAATAATTCTATCATGGTATTTGATAATTTTACAAAAGGAATTACAGACGTTACTTCAAAAGTAACTGATACAGTAACTTCTCCAATCATTGCAGTTAAAAATTCTGTTTCAAAAACAGTACTTTGACCAAAACTTGATCTTGTTGATCATGCAGTAGATACTCTAAAAGCTAAAGAGTTACAAGCTTCTTATAAAAAGGAACTGACTCGTCGAGTTTCTCTAATGAAAAAGTCTCGTGTCTCTACACAAAAACTTACTGCTTGTAAAAAGGCTCTTGCATGATATGTATTTGCGTGAGAAACGTATGCTGAAATTCGTAAGAACATGGAAGAATTTATCTATGCTGTTAAAAAACAATTTCAAAATGGTTTTCAAGTTATTGAACAAAAATCATGAGTTCCAACTCTAGTTAAATCCAAAAAATGGACTGCTACTGAACAAGAAAAAGTACTTGATGGAATCGAAGAGTTACAATCAACTATGGAAACTGCGTGAAAAACTATTGGTGCTTCACTTTCTGCTTACTACGTGGCTCCTCTCAAAACAAAAGTTGACCAAAAAGAATTAATGAATAAAACAAAAGACGAACTAGAAAGTAACCATGATGCTTCTCTAGACGCATCCGTATCCCTTTCTAGTAGTTGGAGAAAATATATAAATATTCTTCGCGTTATTGAAAAAGATATGAAAACTATAAAATCTCTAAAAGATAGAAAAGTAAAAGCACTCCCAACTGAGAAAAAACACTTTGATACAAAAATCAAAGAACTTAACGATAAAGCTAAGAGCCTTCTAGCTAAAGAAGGTAAAGGATTGCTTTCAGATATTGCTAAGTCAGAAAAAGATATTGTCGAAACGTATAAAAAAGAACAAACAATTCTTAATACATTTAGTGCTACTTATGCAGAATTGCAATCTGGTCTTTTCCAATGGCAAACTACAAATAGTAAAAAAACTGCAGCTACAACAAAAACTTGAGTTTCTTCAAGAAAGAGTTTAGAAAAATCTAGTATCGCTTGAAAAAAGCAAGATGAAACTGCTTACAAGAGAATAGAAAATGCTGTGAAGAAACCTTATACAAATACTCAATGATTTATTAAGGTACGTGATGGACAAGTTACAACACATAATAAATACATGAATATTTTTGCTGACCATGCAATGACTAGTGTTGATCAATTAACACAATTAGAAAAAGACATTGCTGTAAAAGAAAGAATCATTAATGAACATCATACATTTATCTACAACGATTCTGTTCTTCTAAGAATTAGTGTACTGTTTGTATGATTTGCTAATCGTTATCATAAAAGACATGCATCACTTGCTAAAGAAGCATGGAATAAACTCCTAGATCTAAAACGTTCTGATTCTAAATTATTTGCTTCTTATACAAAAGAAATGCAAAAGAAAGCAGAAACATATAATGGATGGATCAAAGCTAATGAAAAACGTAGTAGAGAAGATAAAGCTACTGTTGATGGCTTCAAAAAGAAGCTGCGACAAATTGTTAGACTTCTTTCTGTTGTTGATTATGAAAAATCATGGATCAAAGCTGCAAAGGAAGGAAAAACTGTACCAGCTCATGCCAAAACACTTGTATCAGTTCACAAATCAATGAAAGAACATAAGAAACGTCTAACGAAAGTATCTTCTGAGATTGAAGGAGCTATTCAAAAAACAAAAGTAACAATGAATGATAAAGAAAAATCACTCGATATAAAATCAACAAGAGCTTTGAAGAAAGAAGTAGATACACTCCATAAGCAAAAAGAAGACCAAGAAGTGTACTTAGATCTTTTCAATCATTACAAAGAAGATATATCTATGCATCTTGAACAAACAACTGATTTGAGAAAAGGATATGAAAAATCTGGTAAAAAATCGCTAAATACTATGAAAAGATATGAAAAACTTATCAAAAGTATGATGACAAAATTATGAAAGACAACACTACTTAAAGAAGTTAAATGGACTTCTGTTCTAGCTGATAGTGCTGCTAAAATCTAAAGGGAAAAACGTGTTTTATTCATTGCCTACTTATACCAATGAAAACAAAACAACAAAAAATCCTAGCTGAAGCTCGTTCATTATTTGAACGTCTAAAAGCTGAGAGATCTACTCAACAAGCTGTAAATCAACTAAAATTGATATTACAAAATAATGAGTTGTGGGAAAAGGTTCAAAAAGACCTTGGACTCTCTGCTTATGCATAACACCCAATTTTATTACTGCCCTACTCTATGGCATACGTTCACATAAATCAACTCTTGGAGGAATTTGAGAGTGATAAAGCTATTTCTGATATTCATCTTTCATGAGATGCTCCTATTGCTATTAGGAAAATTGGTAAAATCGAATATATTGATGAAGAAGTTAAGTTAACTGAAGAACAAATGGATTCTTATCTTGACCAACTTTTAGAATCGCACCCTTGAGGACGTGAAAGATTTGAGAAAGAAAGAGAAATTGATTTCAATTATTTTTCTGCTTGATGAATCCCTTATAGAGTGAATGCTTATCATAAAATGGAAAAGGCTTGAGTAGCCATGAGAAAGATTGGGTACAAACCTATTCCTCTTGATGTTTTAATGTATGATGATGTTGCAGCTACTGTAATTAATCATGTACTTAATCAAAAAACAGGTATATTTCTCGTTACATGACCAACTGGTTCGTGAAAAACAACATCACTTATTGCTATGTTAGAATGGATAAATCAACATAGAAAAGAACATATGGTTACGATTGAGGATCCAATTGAGTTCATTTTTGAACAAAAAGAATGTCTTATCTCACAAAGAGAATTTGGTTCTGATACTTTGAGTTTCTCAAAAGCTATGAAAGGAGCTATGCGTCAAGATCCAGATATCATTTTTGTATGAGAAATTCGTGATCGTGAAACAGCTGAAGCAGCAATGAATTTGGCTGAGACATGACATCTTGTGTTTAGTACTCTTCATACTAGGTCAGCTGCAAATACCATGTACAGAATGATCTCACTCTTTCCTTCAGATGTACAAGAAAGTGTAAAAGATAGACTTTCTGCAAGTATGCTTTGAATACAATCTCAATTTCTTTTGG
>CALLUT010000039.1 GCA_938010495.1 Candidatus Absconditabacterales bacterium | reverse complement strand
CAAACACTTGACCATTTACAACAGCATACTCAACCTCATTTGCTAACAGAGATGTTCCATCATTGTTAATCAATGTAGCAGTAACTGTTCTAAGATCGTAAGTCTTACCAAGATGATTTGCAGTACCATTGTTTTCTACCCTTGGACTATAAATATCTTTAGATACAGTCTCGCATATAAACGTGTCATCATGGTAAAGGAAATGTTTCCCATCTTTACTCGCCAAGAACAAGTCTTGTTCTCCGCGTATTTTTATTTGAGAAAAGAAACCTTTTATATCATCATAGTAAGGAGGAAGAAGTTCCTTTCCTTTATAGATGATACCATACTTACCATTCACTTTTGTAATGTAATTCTTGTCTGTCAGCAAGCCCGCTTTCTTCGTAAGAATGTCTTCTTCCATTGTGCATGGCCATTGACATACTTCTTCATAGACATAGTTTGATGTCTGAAGTCCTGTATCATCGAGATCTATAATATGACTGCTAATATCATCATTGTAGATTGTTCGAATCGTTTTAGTTGAGTTGCATGAACTTCCAAGAAGCCCAACTAGTAAAATAAATAAACAAAATGTTTTGTACATAAATAATTTTTTAAAGGGTCTAGTTAAATTAAGAAAATAAAATATCACATTATCTATAACCATATTCAACAATATGTCAATACTATTGATCATAAGTATATTTTGACCTTGTCGATCTAAACCAAATACATATCATTTACATATTTAACTTTCACATCACCTCAAATGAAAAAGATTCTCTTGTTCGTCGCATTTAGTTTTATCTGGACATGATCTGCGTCAGCTATTCAATTTTTATCTGATGATGTAGTGCAAATCAATTCTGTAGTAGATGAAACAGTAATGGCAGCATGATCTGATATAAATGTAAATGCAGAAATTGATGGTGACCTTTTTCTTGCAGGGCAACAAATATCTGTAACATGATCTGTAACTGAAGACACATGGTTAGCATGAAATGCAATTACTATTTCAGCTGAGTTACAAGATGATCTTAGGGCTGCATGAAATATGATCACAATAAACAACAATGTAGCTGGTGACGCCATGCTTGCTGGTAATACCGTTACGACAAGTGGTGAAATTGGATGAGATGTGTTTATATGATGAGCAAATGTGCGTGTAACTTGAAATATCTGAGATGACCTAACTATTGATTCTGATACACTATACTTAGATTCTAGTGTTGCAGGTAATGCAACAATCACTTCAACAAACGTAACATTTGGTGAAAACGCTACTATTGCTTGAAACTTAGAAATTTCAGAAAAATCAGAACTTTATGGGACAGCATTATCTTGAATAGTTGCGGGTACTGTAACATACACAACATGATCTGAACACAAAAAACATATGTGAAACAATCATGAACATGAAGAAAGACATTGATTTGATTTCAACACATATAAATTCCTAGTACTAACTATACTTTGAGCGCTAATGTTGTGGTTCATGCCAAACTACACTCAAAAAGCTACTCAAAACATAACAAATCAACCAGGGAAAACATTCTTATATGGGTTGTTAATAATCATATGTACACCTCTTGTAGCAATGCTTCTAATGTTTACGTGAATTGGTGCTCCACTATGATGATGGTTACTAGCTAATTATATATTTTTATGGGTTTTCTTATGAATTTTTGTAGGAGTATTTTGAACAGAATTTATCATGCAAAAATGGGGATATAAACATCTTGGAAATGAGTTCTGGAAAAAATGTATTGTTCTCATCATACTTTCTCTGATCATAACTGTAATTCCATACTTCATAACATTCCTCCTATGACTCTTTGCATTAGGGACTGGATATATGAATGATTCTAAAATCATTAAGGAGAACGTATAGTTTCTATTTCTTAGACGTAAAGTAAAGATCAACAACAAGTATAATACACACTCAGACTATGTACGCGATCATATCTTTGCTATCGAAAGTACTTCACATAATTATATGAGCTATAGTACTATCTTCTAGTCATAACAGAGGGAAAACATTCAATACTTGTATGCACTCTATGAAATAAGCGATGAGCAAAGTCACTATAGCAATACATACAGGTTTTGCTTTTATAAAGGTCCTTAAAAAACAATACACAAGCATAACAACAAGTAAATCACCAACAGTATGACGAACAAATCATGTCTCATATAACGCAATATATACCTCAATAAGAAACAATATGATTGTTGCGATACAATACTCATATCTGAAAGTAAATAGTTTTTTCATTTGATTATTTTATTAATAAAATACATTTATAGTGAAATCCTTATTCTTTGACCGTTTTATTTTTTATGACCGTTTTATTCCTTATATTTTCAAGATGAAATTAATATATCATATATTTCATTTTTAGGAGTATCGTCTGTTCAATTATTATCTTCTTCCTCATTCTCTCCTCAAGTCCCATCCGTAACAGTCCCTCCATTACCAATACTACTTGCTTCTCAGCTAAATCTTGCTTTTTCTGATGCTTGGAATACTTTAAGATCATTCCGTTCTTCTAGTGTAAAGTCGTTGACACTTACTGTGTAGATCATTGCTTGGAATCTTCTTTCATGGTTATTCCAAATCTCTACGTGTATGTCAGCAGTTCAATTTGTTAGACCATAAAAGTAGGTTCTACGATTAAGAGTAAGAGCTCAAACCACATTACTATCTTGCGATGTTGCGCTACGAATACCCCATCGTCTTGCACCACAAAACTCACAGAACCTATCTCAATAAAACATAGTATAGTACAAATCATCACTATCTATTCTATCAGAATATGATTGTCATTTTACTGCTGAATTTAATGTAAGAGTTTCTGCTGCAAGCACTGTTATCTCTATCTCTTTAGCATATCATTCGTTGTCTGTTACTGTCAGTATTGTTGTTCAAGCTTGTAATCACATGATGTATAGATCACCTTCTTCGGTTGTTGCTATCTCTACTCA
>CALLUT010000038.1 GCA_938010495.1 Candidatus Absconditabacterales bacterium | reverse complement strand
ATCATCATGATCATATATATACTTTAGTGACTTATTAATTGCATCTATAAGAGGCATATCGAATTCATTTAGTCATTGCATCACTGAGTTAACAGCGTGCGAAAAAAACAAGTTTTTCATTTTCGCTGTTCAATACATTTTAGTTTTTTGTAGGTTTTTGATAGCATCATCTGCTCTTTTTTCTGTAGAGGTGACTCAAAATCTAGATACAAAAGCATTATTAACTATTTCTTGTATTTCTTCTAAAGAGTGTTCCTGATTAACAAATTTATTCATAATTAGACAGATTTATTTTCTAAAAGTTTTTTATTAAATTCTTCTCTTAGTCTCAAAAGAACTAGTAGTAATTGGTCTGGTAGGACGCTATGTGGTTGATCATGGTGCATTACTCACATAGTATATCATTGGGTTTCTAGTAGCTCATCTCTTGCTTCATCATTATTTTCATAATATTCTCTTAACATATTTTCTAATTCTCTAAAATGCCATTTTGATCATTTTTCAATTCTCTTATCTCATACTTTAATAAAGAACGATCTTTTTTCTGTTTTAGAAATTTTATTTCGTTGCAACACAATTTCATCTGGCATACTTATAGTCATTACTTGATCATGTCATTCAAAAACTTGTATGTCTGGAAACTTATCTCACTCCATATTTTTAGTTTTACATTCTAGAATCATAAGTTCTTGTTCAAGATTTAGTTGAGCAATTTCTTCTTTTTTCTTAAGATCATCAATCATTTTTGATGTAATTCTTTTGTCGGTTGCTGCCAATCTTTCATAATGAGACACAGGCATTATTTCATTCTTTTGTAACATTTTATCTAAGAACGCCTTTCTTCATTTTAAGTATGCTTCACTACTTGCATGACTATATTCTTTTCTAATATTGTCAGCGTACTTCATATATGTTTTATAATCTGATGCAAGAATAATCAAGTCGTTAGCAACTAAATGGGCTTCTAAGAAATTCATTGGTTTTTCGTTAACGGAATGTCTAGTTCTCATAATCATTGCTCTTACCTTGTCTATAATATGTTGAGATATTCATCGATCTTTCATTATCTTACTAGCACGATCTGCACTCTTTTCTTCATCAACATATCATGGCTCTCTACTAAATTTCATCATGAGATCATGGAAAATAATCGATAATTCATAAATGTTTAATTCTTCATCAGATAGCTGGTCAGCAATAGCATACAGTCTGTTCCACATATTTAATGGATGGCGTCGCGCATGATGTTCTCTTTCTTTTGTTTCATAAAATCATCTAACTTGATCAAATGCTGCTTTCTTTTCTTTTTGAGACATTTCTAAGTGTAGTCTTTCTGTAAGAGCATCAAAACGTAATTTACCATCAACATCAATGGTTTCTAATATCAGGTTTAGTAACAATTGTACTTCTTTGTCTCCAGCCATGTCATTTTGGAAAAGATGTAATGTTCATGTTTCATCTGTAGCAATCGTTTCAAGCAATGCTTGTTCTTTTCTCTTAGTACTGGCTTGAAATTTCATATATTTATCAGAAGTTGCTTCATCAACGTTATCTCTGTTTTGAGCTTGTTCTTTTTGTCTATTTGATGAAATCAAAACAGTATTATTGTTCCCTCTATAACTCGTATTATTTTCTGCAATAAGAGCGTTATTCAAAATAATCAGTCACTTCATATTTGCTAACTTAATATCAAGTTCTAAGTCAACTACAGGCCAAGCAATTGCTGTAAGTTGTTTAATTCTTGTTTTATCATCAGGATTTACAAATGCGATTTTTTCTCTTATAAACGTTCTTCATTCTTTCTGTATAAATCAATCATCGGTAAATACATTATTAATATATTCTCCGTATTCTTTACCGTCTTCCTGTTCACACATCTCCAATCGTTTCATAATTTTTTCTCTTGTCTCTACATGGTATTCAGCTGTAGATTCTCAAATAATATAATGTCGTATTTTGTCTATATCAATATGATGAGCCTCGATTCATAACCTCTTAGCAATTTTCACTAACATTTCTCAAATATATGATTTTCATGATCACATAGCTCATGTTAAGTTTATTCTATATTGTCATTTTAACCTTGCTTCGATAAATGGTTTTATAACAAGATCAATAAGTCTTTTCTTTTTATCAAGCGAATAAATTTTTCCTCATCAAGAACATAAATTTCTAAGAAGAGAGGAACTAATATGACTTATATCTTTAGTAGAATCAACCATTATGAGTTCTATTATGTCAGCCCAATCATTAGCTGGCATTTGCTCTAATGAGATATCATGAATTGCTTGCTCATATTTTTTATCTGAACTTCATCTTACTCATTTTTTAGAAACGATACTATTTCAGTAGTAACGACGACTATCTCGATACGCTATTGTATCAGATTGTATAACTTCAATATTTCACCCATTCTCAAACAAACGATCTTTCATCATTAATTCAACTAGCATTGTTCTTTCTTGTCTTGAAAATCTATACTTTTTTTCAGGATTTGTTCACATTATTATACCATGACGATCAGCCTCTTCTGAAAACATTATGTCCATTCACTTATGTCATAGAGTTATTGGATCGCGAGATCATGCATTAAATGTTGTTTTCATCTTAGTATAATACAATATAAACTGTATTGACTTTTTAAATATATTATATTATATTGCAAGTAGTTTATTATGAATTAAACCAATCTATGCCAGAAATAAAGAGCCCAGATATTCATAAAATAATTCAAGAACAAGTAGATATCTGACATCAAGATATAGTTATTGAAGAAGATAATTATTTTGAAGACCTTGTAGAATTTGGAACAGATGAAGTTTTTGCGTTGCTTGCTGCTGCCCCAAGTACGATGTGGTTAAGTACCGTAACAAGTAATCCTGCAATAATAGCGGGTATGTCTGTGGTCTTTGAAAAAGTATGACTTTTTACTCGTTCGACAAGTATGGCATTGCGAGATCGTTGGAAAAATCCATGACCACGTGAATTATGATTTCGAAAAGAAATACGAGAATGATGACAAGAATCTTTTTATAAAGATGTTTTTGTTCATGATCCACTGTATACAGTATTTTTAGGTGCAGCTATGACTGCCCCAACTCTAAGACAAGATCTTCCAGCGCTATTAAGCTCTATAGCGTGTTTCTTTGTAGCCTTAGTCCTAGTTAGTCCTTGAGACAAATTAAGACAAGAAATTCTTCATAAACGACAAAAAAGACAAGTAACTAAATCTTGAGCTATTTCAAAAAAATATCACGAAGCAAAATTATTTGTTTATGCTCCTTGAAAAGAAGATCAAATTCAAGAATCTCTTCGTACAGAGTTCAAACTATGAGAAAGAGAAAAGTGGAAATACATTGATCGTTATTATGAACTTAATGGAAAATTAAAATCGTATAATAAACGTTATGCAAAAATAAGAGAAAGAAAAAGAATAAATCAGTATAATGAGACTATAGAAGATAGTCTTCAAATTGTACGAGCAAAAGCAAAGAAAGTCTACCGTGAAGAGAACTGAAAAGAAATAAAACATGAGCAAACAAATTTTTATCCAAGCACAAAAGAAAAAATTACTCTTCCCATAGAGTTATGATATAATCAAAAAATTATTGAAACATTTACTACTTGAAGATCGTACGAACTTTCATTTTTAAGAGACTTTGCATACAACTCAGATGGGTTATATTCTTGAGTCGATATTTGTCCATGAGTAAAAAATTGATTTTTCCTTGAATGAAAAGCATTTGAAGATAAACAACTTCTTGTACAATTTCTTAATTTTGTTAGAAAAGATAACCCAAGCACTCACTTCACGGTTTGAAAAGAAAAAGTTGTTTTTAAATAAAAAAAATAGGGTCAAACAAATGAATGTTTGCCCTAAAGAGATTATCTAGGGTAGACCCTTATCTCATTCTGCATCAATAACACAGTTCCATAAATCAAACTTCCCATTGGATCAAGAGATTTAAACTCTTTCACAATGGTTTCATCCGATGAAGGAACTTTCTTCCCAAGAATTACCTTCCGATAACCTTTTTGTTCTAATTTCTTGATGATCAGTTTCTCATCTTCAGACAGTTCTTTCGAATCATCTTCAGAAAATACCAATGATACTACAATAATACTAGAAACAATAACGAATTGCATAAACTTTTTCATAAGTCAAATAGGTTTAGTGAATAAGTGCCTATAAGCGGGGATCCATTCCCATACAAGCAGCTTGCTCAAAACCATAACTTATATTTATGATATCGCTCGATTAAAATAAATATATTACAATCAAAGTCAAGTTGACATTGAAAAAATATTGGTTTTAATTATATTAAAAATGAAATTAGAGGCTAATTAAAAATCTACACTATGAAAAAAACATCGATTACTGTAATTTTTTACAGAGACTACTCTTTATTATTAAAAAATAAAGAGATTGAACATGACATATCATTTGCTAACCATGAAAAAAACTAAACGAAATGTGGGTATACATTATTAAGTTCATAATAAAAAATTCAGTAGAAACTCTTCTTTGGGTTTTGCTTGGCAAAGTTAATGAAAGGCTAGATTTAAAAAAGAAAATTAAAAAATCTATTAAGACTATTTTATCCAAGCAAAATTGGAAAGAATGGAAAAATAATACAGTAGAGTCAGTTAATAATTTTATTCATGAGGTCAAAGAATCTATTTCTCAACTCATTGAAAAAGATCCTAGTATTCTTGATGAAGAAAGAGAATCTTTATATACGAAACTACAAGATTTTTCTACTGAATTAAAAGCAAAAATTCTCAACTCAATTCCTGAAGCATCTTCTAGAAAATTGTTCTGGAAGAATAAAAAACTTTGGTTAGAACGTATGAGACAATCAATCACTACTAAAAATAATAAAAGATGAGTTTGAAATCGAACTTAAAAGCGTTAATTATCCAGGCCGCTATAATGAAAATTATAGATTGGGTTATGGAAAGTCCGGAAATGATAGATCTTCGAAAGACATTCTTTGAGAAATTAAAGAAAGCTCTATTTAAAGATTCAATACCTGCTGAAACAGATATTGAAAAGTTAAAAGAAATGATCGAAAAATTGTTAGAATCAAAAGAAAGCCAAGAAAAAAATTCGGCTGAAACAGATACTAACTCTATGCATGAAATTCTTGAAATAATAGAAAACACCTTAAAACAATACCCTACAATTTATGAGAAGGTACGAGGGATAATAGATTCATTCAAGAAATAATTTTACAAAAAGTCATATACTTTAAAAAGGTACCAGTTCATGCTGTTGCCTTTTTATTTTTGATAAAAATAACTTTCTCTTGCAATTACTTACTTATTGTATAAATTACATTTAATAAAAACAAAAATAAACTAATTTCATATATATTTTTTATCTTTTAGTTATTGTATTTTATACATTTACCAATAAGAGCCATGAAAACATTTAACCAAAAAGGATACGAACAAACATTGTACACTTTTCCAAAACACATTACGTATGATGACTTTCAAAACATCACTATCGAGTCAGTAAGGGAAGATATAGTCTGACGCAATAAAGTTCTTAAAACAGACACGTACAACAGAACAATGACCTACACATTTGACGATTTAAAGTTTTCTTCATGAGTATTTACTCTCTCTTGCAGAAGATCGCCAAACAATTCGTATAACGTGATCGCTTGAGTAAGAAGAAGAATAAAAGATCTTTTTACTGCTCCATTAAACCAAGAAGAATTAGATTTCGCAGAAGCATTCTACAAGGAGATGAAAAAACAATGACGAAACTGACATTTTGATAAAGATATTCGACAATCAGTAATCGATCAACATAATTGATACCTTCCAATCGATATTTATGCAGTGGATGATTGAACGGTACAAAAACCTGGAGAGCCAAGCATTCGTGTAGAATCTGAATATTCACAAGAATTAGCTGCGTTATATGAACCAATTTTCTTAAGAATATTTTATGAAAGCGCAGTTGCTACTGATGCTCGTTATATAGAAGAATTATTATGAAGTGATAGGGTTGTAGAATTTGGAAATAGATCTGCAATAAATGATAGCATGCATTTTGCAGCAACAAAGTCACTTTACATCTGATGATGAGTCACTTGAACATCAAACGATGCCGCTGCTGCTGTACACTCTCAACTTCATACATCTTGAACCCTTGCACATAGATATTTTGCAGCGTTTGATACAGAAGATGAAGCAATGGAAAAAGCAATAGAAAAAAATGACACCATAGCTCTTCTAGTAGATTATG
>CALLUT010000037.1 GCA_938010495.1 Candidatus Absconditabacterales bacterium | reverse complement strand
TCCCTCAATGCTAATACAAAGTTATAAATACAAGCCTCTTCTAATTTTTATAATTTATGAATAGATATGGTTTTTGAGTCAATTAGTAAAGGTATTTCTAATCTTGGTAAAGGCACATTAAAAACTACCAAGTGAGTAATGAAAACCACATGAAAAGTTACAAAAGTTGTAACTGATCCAATAACTTGAGTTACTAAGAAAGCTATTAAATATGTTCCTTTTGTTTGATGAGATCGTGATATTTGGGAGTCAGTACATGACCGTTATGCATTAGAAATTTATTCAGATGAAGTCAAAAGAATTAATAGACATACACTTTCACACCTAAAAAAACAGAAATTAGCAGCAACAAAAATTAAGCAACTCAAGTTACTTCTCGATAAGCTTGTAAGTTCACTTGAGCATGAAACATCGCTAAAAAATTGAGAAGCATCTATTTTAGATTGATACAAGTCGTTATGAAATAATATTAAAACAACGATTCCTACAGACTACATTGATTGAAAGCGAGTTTCAACAAAAAAAATATCGATTACGGCTTCGCAAAAGAAACTTGTGAAGGATGAGTTAGAACTTGCAAGATCTGATGCTAAAAAAATTGCTTCACAATTGGAAAATTTGCCTGCATATATTAGTATTAAACCGACCTCAAAATATCAAACTAAATCAGAATTTAAGGCTATGAGAGACTCTAATCATGATAAGCATGATGATCTTATAACAGCAAAATTTGATCTTGTTACTGAATATAAAAGACTCTATTACCTTATCCTTGAGTTAGAAAGACAGGTAAAAAAACATAATAAGAATAGAAATTCTATACGTAACACAAAAATCAATACTATAGTAAAAACCACAATCCCATGACATCAAAAAGCAATAAAGGAACTAAGAGCAAAAATTACTCAAATAGAAAAATCAGTAATTGATGATCGTAGTAAGTTTGATGATTGAGTAAATTCATGGCTTCCAGAGGTTGAAAATCGAGTAGATCTTAATAAGAAAGAAACTTCAAAACTAATCTCAAAGACAAAGAAGTCACAAAAGAAGGAAGAAAGTAAGGTTACATCATCAAGAAAAAAATATGATATATCAGCAGACGCAATATGTAAAAAAACTAAAAAACCCTTTACTACTCCTCTTGTGACTCAAAAACTAATACAATCAGAAGCTGATCTATTTAATACACACGCAGAAACGGAAGTAGATAGATTGTCACAAAAATTTGCAATCCACCTAAGTACGGTTAAAGATTTTTCATTACAAAAACTTTTTATACAAGAAAATATAAATCGTACTTACGATAGTATTCTTCTTGATAAAGAGTTATCTATACAAACATGATTGTTAAATCGTATTCACAATAAACAAGCCAAAGTAATAACTAAGATAATTTCAGAAGTAAAAAAATTAAAAACAATAAGTAAAGATATTTCTCTTGCCTCATTTGAAAAATGGACTAAGAGTGAGCAAAAGTGAATCAAAGAGAGAATAAGTTCTTATACAAAAAGCAAGAAAGTATATAAAGAAAATGCAAAAAATAAATCTGAGTCAATCAAAACATATAGAAAGACAAATCTCTATATCGATGAAAAGATTGAATATCAAAGTAATATTGATCAACATACTATCAAAAAAAATATGATAGCTTACTTAGTTTCTGACAAAAAGGTAATAGAGCCAAACATCGATGCTCAAACTAAATTACTAGAAGAAATATCAAATACTCTCAAAAAGTCTGAAATTCAGTTACAAGAAAATGAACGCTCAGCTTTTACGTTACAAGACAAAAAGAGAAGTAAGAAAGCAGTAGAATTTGAAAAGCAATATCACGCTCAAGAAGTAACATACGAAACAGTTCATAATCATATTGATCTTGAAAAAGACTTGATTGAATCAATAAATGAAGCAATTAGAAGTTATACTTCTGACAACAAGAAACTCCTAAAATCTTCCGAAAAACACACTTCACGTGTCAAGCAATTACAGAAGGAAATTAAAAAGAATGCTATTTCTAAAAAAGTGTTATAAAATAGTCCCTACGGGATTTTGATTCATACTGCTTAATTGAGAACTTCTCTATTTTCAAAAACTTACTAACATAGTAATCGGGATATAGTAAATAAGCAGAGATTAAAAGTATAAATATGCGAAGCGATATTATATGCTTTTAAACGAAGCTTATTTACTACGTAGTCAATAAATTTTCAAATTTTCCGGAAATAATTTATTGACTATATTTATATGTATGTAGACTATTTATAACGTTTTTACAATAGCGACTCTGCAAATAAGCTAAAAGGCTGAATATTTAGAATTTCCTATATACTAAAAAAACCTCATTAGATGAGGTTTTAATTAATTTATTTGATGATCTTAATATTCATTTTCACATCTTCAATTGGTCTATCTCATGGTGCCGTTTTCACTTCAGCGATTTTATCAACAACATCTAATCACTCTATTACTTGACCGAAGACAGTATAATCTCAATCTAACATAGGTGTACCTCATTGAGTTGTATATGCCTCCATTTGTTCTGCGGTATAAGTTATTCATTTGTCTACTCAATATGCATTTATCATCATTTCTTCTTGAGGTGTACCATGCACAATATAAAATTGTGAACCACTAGATTTTTTTTCAGGGTTTATTGCTCAGCCTTGTCTTGCCGCAGCAAGTGCTCATTTTATATGTGGCAATCAAATTTCTGCATCAATCTTATATTCTGGTCACCCTCTTCACAACGCTACTCATGCAGCTGCTCCACGGGAATCAGGATCTCATCATTGAATCATAAATCAATTTATAACTCTGTGAAAAAGTAAGTCTTCGTAGTAACCTTCTTCAGCCAACTTGATAAAATTAT
>CALLUT010000036.1 GCA_938010495.1 Candidatus Absconditabacterales bacterium | reverse complement strand
ACTCAATGCTCATGTGGCTTGTCCCTTATCATTTACTACTGGGTCACCACTTCAGATGATCCCGTCTCCGTCTGGATCTTCGTTTCCTCATTCTTCTACATCATTGATCCCATCGTTATCACTATCTAGATCAAGATAATCAGGAACATCATCTCAATCTGTATCTCAAGGATTAGTAGTTGTGCTTAGTTGATTATTATTTTCATCTGCTATAGCTTGTCAGTAGTCGTTTACTGTAGGTATTCCTATTCAAATAATTCAATCATTATCTCAATCTGGGTTTCCTCACTCTACTACATCATTGATCCCATCGTTATCACTATCTAAATCAAGATAATCAGGAACATCATCTCAATCTGTATCTACAAAGTCATCTCACTCGGTTATTGTATCAATACCATCATTATCATCATCTTTGTCTTCACAATTTATTACTCAGTCTCCATCTGTATCTCAATGAGGTATTTCATCTTCATTTGTAATTCCGTCTCCGTCTTCGTCTCATGTAGGATCAGTACTTGGATCTACGCATGGTCATCAAGCTGTTATAGTTACAAGAGCTATGTCACATACTGATGTTTGCACATAACACACTTTATATTCTATCGTCACGTCTGTTCATACTTCACTTGAATGAGGAGAATACGTTACCTCTCAAGTATTACTATCAAATGATATTGTTCATTGAGCTGTTCAATTTCATGTGTCTTCTAATGTGATTCATGGTCATGCCACAAAATCATCATTTCATACGATATCAAAACTTGTAGCAAATCATGGAATTGCAATAAATGTTCAATCGTCTTCAGCAAATGGGGTATCAGGATTTGGATCTGTACCATTTGGGTTTCAATCATAATCACAGTCTTGGTTTAGATCTGTATCATCACAAATCACATCTATTGTTACTGTAGCTTCAGCACATTCTCATGAAGTAGCTGTATTACAAACTTCATATATTACTGTTACAGATTCTCATGATTCTGATTCTAAAGGTACATATGTCATTTCTCCTGTATCACTATCAAATGTTAGTGTTCATTGAGCGGTTCCACTTCATGTATCTTCTAATGTTACTCATGGTCATGCTATAAAATCATCATTATCCATAACGTCATATGTTTCTGATCATCCAACAAGTACTGAAGTATTTTCATTTTGAGCTGTTGGAGTTCCAGGATTTGGATCAGTTCCGTTTGGATTTCAATCATTATCACAGTCAGAAATTGGATTTGTTGGGTCACAAGATTGAGCACAAACCGCTTGAACTAATCCGTCAACATATCATTTTGTAGGATCAGCTGCATCAGCATATGTTGGAACTACTACTAGTAATCATCATGGTCACACAACCGCATCGATAGTTGGCGCACCAGCTCATGTTTCATAAGATTGTGCTGCCTCTGCAATTACTACTATTACAATATTTACTCAATCAGGTCACGCATTTCTTAGATTGTCAGCAGCCGTAATCCAAGGTTGTCATCAACCATATGCTGAATTTACGAGTTGAATCTCAACTGCATCAGTAATAATAATACCAACTTGAGGGACTCATGTTCTTCTTCAGTTTCAGGCATTAATAAGATCAGCCATATGCTGTGTCGCAAGAGTAAGATTTGTTCATCAAGATCATTGTCTTTGAGGATACAACTCTCTTATTCAGCTTCAGTCATTATCAACTACTACATTTCAATTTTGAATAAGTCATGTATCACCCGTATCTCAGAAATTTTCACTTACAGGAATTACATTATCTACAATTTGTGTTCGCCAAGCAAACGCTCATCATTGCATTCAATTTACGGCATCATAATTGAATGCATCAGATACTTGATACATAAAATCTAATCAATCATCAAACTCAGTGTTACTAACACTTCAAGATTCATCCATTCAAAACCGAATATCAGCTTTTGCTGTTGGACAGGCCTGTGCATGAACTCTTGTTGTAGGTCATCAAAATACAAAAAATAAAATAACTAACATAATAATTAGTAAAATTCTTTTTGAAAAAGTGTGCGTTCTCATGAATAGAAACTAGATAATAAAATATATATCTAATTCTAGATGTAAGACAAAAATTACACAAAGAAAATACTAAGAACAAAAAAGAAAAAATAAAGAATATTTTTGTGTTTTTATATCTTTAAATTGAAATTTGTCACCTCATCAATAGTATCAATTATAGTTTATTGGTGTCAATATGTTTCATGTATCGCGTCTCGTTATCAAAAAAAGAGCTAGAACAACTTATTTTACAAGAAAAAAAATATAAAACTCGAGACATTAAGCGTAGATTTAGAACTATTAGATTAAAAAGTCAATGAATGAGATCTAAAGAAATATGCGATAGGCTTGAAGTGTCTCCTCATGCAGTCACTTCATGGATCAAATTATATCTTTCATGATGAATTGAGGCTCTTTCAATGACCAAATACCATACTAGAAGAAGTTCAGCTTTAGATTTAATAGAAGAAGATGTAAAAAACTTTGTTTCTAAAAATGATATTTCTTCTATAAAGGAAATTCAGCGTTATGTATATCAAAAGACGAACAAACAATATGATATTAGTCGGCTTTGGAAGTGGGTAAAAAGAAAAAAGATTTTCTTCCATAAAAAAACCCTCTTTTAATAAGAAGGTTTTAAATTATTGGGAATGAAATATGATTAAAATCAATCAACATCATCTTCAACAATAAATTCATTATAAGTGATTCAATTAATTATCGCTCATCATTGATCAAGAGAACAGGAATCTCATAAGACCCCTACAACTCTACTTGTTCAGTCAGAAACAACACAATACAAATCACCTGCAAATGCAGTACTTAATAAGCCTGTTACGCAAAGCAATAATAATACAAAAGAAACAATACTCTTGGTAGTAGTCATGAGATAACGGGAGTAAAATATAAAATACAACTACATCCTATAAGAAATAATAAAGAAAAAAATGGGCTAAAATAAGAATAAATCAATTTATTATGGCTTTTTAAAAAACGATAAATGTGAGATATACTAAATATTAATGAAAGAAATAAAAATATATATTTACCAAAATTAGGTAAAGATTTAGCTTATATAAATGATATAATTTTAAAGTCTGAGTTAATTAGTCCTAGACTCATGCAAGACATTTTTTCCATTCTTGAAGCAATAGATTATGAAGAGTTTAAAGAAGAAGAAATTAACCGAATCAAAATAAATATTTATAATAGATTTTTATCATACTGACTCTGAAAACATGATAATGAATTCTATATTAACAATGAAAAAGATATCTTAGCGATATTTAATGATACGAATACCATACTTAAGAATTGTAATCAAGAGGCAGTAAAAAAGTTATATACGCTTTTTATGATTAATGTTATCAACACCCAACTAAATCTATATTTCAATTTAGAGGGACTAAACAAGTTAGACGCGTTATCTCCTTTTAACGAGCTATGATCTTTGAAATATACCGCACAACTTCTTGTAGAATGTTATAAGTTAGAGTACTATACCTCATTAAACGATAAAGCATCAATAGAGAATGCTTCTAAAAAATATAAATCAATACATGACTATATAGAGACGAAACCAAAAGAAGAAAGAATAAAAATAGCGGTTACGTGAAAAATAATAAAAACAATATTAAAATATAAGATAAAAAATGAATTGGGAACTGATATTTTTCTATACATAAATACACTAATTGAAAAAGCATTCCAATACTGCAAAGATGATAAACAAAAAATTTCATATCGATGAAAAATGAGATGAGAACAACAAGAAATATGTGTTCACTTGTTAGATACTTTGCATGCACAAGAAAAAAAGGGGGTGATTTTTCAGTCAAAAAGCACTACTCTACTCTACAATACGATCGCTAATTTATTTCAAGACAAAAATGTATCAGAATTTAAAACTTATGATCAAGCTACACAAGCGTTCAAAAGTTTAATAGATACTCACGCATATAAGAAGTGAAATATATACGCAGATTTCTTACAAAATTCATTGAGATACAAGCGAGAATATCGAGAAGAAGAATATCCAAAAAATGAGGAATGAAACTATATTGTTTATAGAAAAAGTTTGTGAAAAGAAAATCTCACTGAAGAAGTTCTTACAAAACGTGAAATTGAAAAAGAATACCTTTTTGAAATTACGATGACTGCAATTAAAATTTTTAAAGAGAAATTTAGTACAAGTAATTTTTTGAAATCGCAACATGGTAAAAAATGGATTTATTTATATTTAGAAAAATACTTATGAATAAATAATTCAAATTATCCACAAGACACGGTAAAAGATATTTTTGAAAGCATTGACAATCAAATTACATGACTTCAAAAAAAATCAGATGAACCTAAATCTTCATGACTAATTAAAGCTGCAGTAGATTTTCTAGAAGAATGACCGACAAAAAGAAATGAATTAACATTAGAAAAAATAAAAACTCTAGAAGTTAAACTAACACAATTTATAAAATCTCAAGAAGCTTCTAACTGATCTATAAAACTTGAAAAAAAACTTCAATACATGAAAGCCAACTATAGGAATATAACAACTATTCTAGCAGGAATTATGGCCGTTGATAAAATAGAAATTTGATGAATTATTTCAGGTAATGAATACCGTTTAGAAAGTAATATTGAAGATAGAACTTTAGAAGAGATTACATTTTTTTCGGAATGACTAGAAAAAAATACATGGCATTGAACTAATAAGTTTTCATCTGAAAGAGAGTCATCTGAAAAATTATTGTCACACGAATATTTTAAATATAAAAAAGATAAAATTTTTACATTATTTGAATCAGAAAAATTAGAAGAACTGAAACCAAATAGAAAATTTATAATTCTTGACTCAGAAAAAAAAGAGCCCCACTCCTCTACTCTTCACGATATAGATGTTATATACTATGATACTTGAGTATATCAAAAAAGTACAATTAGCGATAATTCAGAAGCATTTCTCAATGTTTCTTCTCAGCTCTTACAATTGAGAAACATGATTAAGCAAGTAGAAGATAAGATTCAATGGGATTGAATTTTTGAAAATTTACTTCCCGTTGAGGACGAGACCTCAAATGATATAAAATTACTACTATGACTCTTTAAAAAATGACGTAAGGAATTCTTTTTGTCATGAATTATACAGTTAAAAAGACAATTAGGGAAACTAGCAACTAATTCTAGTCTTTGAAGTACAATAAAATCATTTCTAGGTACTGATAGTATTATTGAACTGTATTGAATAGATCACAATAACGAGACAATAAAAGAAAAAGAACTTATTGATTCATGTTTTTTACATGATATAATTATACAATTTGATCAAGCAAAAATAAATTGAAAACAAGCAAACAGCTTAATAATGGAATACTTGAAATCAGCAAAAATAATGAATCACAGAAAAATTTTTCTAACTGTTAAACAACAAATTGCATTAAATAACCAACCTTATGATGATACGCTAAAAATATATAGCTTGCCTAGTGATCACAAAAAAAATAAAATACATGATCTGTTCTTTGCTCATCAACTTTATTCACTATTTGTTGCTGCATGAATATCATCCAAGGATATTACTGAGTTATGACTAGTTCTTTGAAAAGCCCAAATAATAAATCCCTCTATTTCGCATTTGTTTGCTAATAAACATGCACAAGAAATAACGTACAATGAAAGTGGTTTATGTGAAGCAAAAAATGTTACCCCGCTCGAATGAGTTGAAAACTTTGTAAATGAGGCAACAGATATTTTAAAAAGCAAAAAAATTATTGAAAATACAATAATAAAATGAGATATAAAAAGAATAAAAACATGATGATGACCTGCTGTGATTGAAGATAGACTAAAAATAAGTACCGAAAAAAAGAAAATAACCAATAAAGTTGGGGCAATAAAAGAAGAAATAATTTCCCGCCATCGAAAAACTATTGGAGATTTAAAACTTGAAGAAAAACTTGTAAAGCTTAAAAAAATTATTGCTTCAATTCCAGAAAAAAATACTAAGCACAATGCTATATTAGCCAAAGTTAATATTACAATAATTGAAATTGAGTGAGCAATTGAGTCTTATATAAAAAAATTAAAAGGGCTATGAGAGATCGATGAAGCAATAAAGATAAAATCAAAATTTGAAGAAATAAAACTTGGTCACGTTGCAACAACTGAAGAAGACAACACTTTGGTAGAAGAAGAAATCGTTAAACAAACAAAAAAAATACAAAAAATGTCTAGCTTACAAATTGAAAGAATAATATGATGAGATGCTGAAAGAGTTATTAAGACTATGAAAATAATTTCAGAATTACTATGAGTTGATAAGTATATTGTTGATAAGAAATTTAATAATCCAAATAAAGATATGGATGAAAGATATGACATAATGGACTGAGATGAATGGAGTGATGATATTGAACAAGCCTTACTGCTCTTAGCTTATGATCAACACAACAATAATAATGAAAATACTGTTGCTGAGTTTTATAAATGGAAATTATACCCATGAGATATTTATAAATCATATAAAATAACTCATACATCAAACATAGTAACTCATTTAGCCAATTATCTTTCGAAAAAATATACAAAACCAATTGAGTGTTGAGAAGTATTTACAATCACTTATAAATGAGCAAAGCAAGATTCTGACCTTATGATTCCAATAGAACACCAATGAAGTGTATATGCACATATATTAAATATCATGAGAGAAAAACTTCAACAATACGACATTCATGTTTCAAATAAAATATCAACTTGAGAAATATTTACTACAATGAATAGTTTACGTGATCATATCTACCTAAATGAAAACAGAGAAGTTTGGGATGAATTATCGAAAAATATTGTTGAAATAATTGAAAAAAAGTTTTGAAAATGAACAATTATTAGCAAGAACGTCAAAAACTTTTTACAAAACTAGTGCAAAGGTAATATACGATCAATTACTTCACATCACTCCCCTAGCATTATATGAAAATCAAAAATACTTCATTTACATTCGATAATTATATCACTACCAAAATTATCTTTGATAAGTGATTTAAGTGGTAATATAATTTTTCAAAGCATTTCATTCTTATTTTTACTGTAACTAGAAACAGGTAGTTCAGAATTATGAACATATTCTCAGATATTTTTACATAAGATTTCTACTATTTCTACAGTTGCTGATTGAGAACGAAGGTGTTTATGGGTTAACTTCTCTCAATGTAAGTATATTTTTCAATATACATTATCTAAAACTATTCAATCAGTTTCTTTTGTTAAAATATCATGGTGATTTCAAATATATTGATTTCAATTTTGTCATAAAAACAATACTGATCATTTTTTTATATATTCAGAATAATGTCATTCTGAAATATTTTGATGAATTTTTAATCAATCTTTACAAAATCAATCTCTTCGCGAAAGGTATTGATAGTTTGCTCAATCATATCATTCCTCTCTTAGTTTTTCTAATAATAATTCCATAGTTCATCTGCTTTGATTGCGATGGCAAACAAAAAGAAATGTTCATCATACTTTTGATGTGGAAATAGGAATTAATCAAATTTTTTCTTTTGAAAATTTCTTTGTTTTATTAAATCGATAGTATGCATCGAGCATATTATACCTTTCTCTATCTAGTAAGGAATCATGGATTCCTGAATCTACAAAACTCTGAATTAATGCATCCACATAATGGTTTTCATTTGGATGATTTACTATTTTATCTATATACTTTAATGTATTGAGCCAAAAAAATCTAGTAATTCATGCTACTCAACAATCAGAAGGATCTTTTAATAAATCAGGAGATGGAAGATCAAATTCTTTCTTCAATTTTTCAAAATAAAGAAAAGTATCACTGTAATATTGATTGAATAAATCATATTTACGTCTTATTTCTAATGCATTATAAGCGACTCAAAATGATATAATTC
>CALLUT010000035.1 GCA_938010495.1 Candidatus Absconditabacterales bacterium | reverse complement strand
TTTCGCTAGAAATATTTTTCATTCTTCATTGAAGATAACACATCATGCAGAAGTTCAAATAAAATCTTTTCAAATTACTTGAGTCATAATTTCTTTAATTATATAATAAACTAGTAATCTCCTTTTCAAGGTATTAGGTGTCTAATTCCTCATCTAGGATTAGGTATGTCTCAAATATATCTTGGAATTAAATGTATGTGTAGGTGGTGAATCGTTCTTCATGCAGCTTCTCAATCATTGATTCAAATGTTGAATCAATCAGGATTAAATTTATTCTCAATTGTTTCTTTTGTCTTTCATATAAGTGCATATAGTAATATTATCTGTTGATCACTTAGATCAAAAAATGAATCAATATGACTTTTCGGTATTATTAAAGCATGTCATGGAGATACTGGGTTTGCATCTCGCATAGAAAAAAATAAATCATTCTCACAAACTATTTCTATTCAAGTATCACGTATTTTACAAAAAAGACAATTAGTATTCATTTGATTAATAAATTAAGATAAAAATTTATAGTAAGTATGCTTTAAACACGCTTTTTAATCAATTTATAATAGGATATTTTTGATATTCTTTTGGGTTAATTCGTTCGTAAGAATCATGATCTTTACTTAGAATAACATCATCATTATCAGAAAAACATTCAAAAAATGTTCAAACTACTTGTCGATTTTCTCACTTCACAACTGGTCTCCATTCATTCATGTGGAAAGGTTTTCATAGAGAAACAGTAAGTCCTGTTTCTTCTTTTATCTCTCTAATAAGTCATTTATCATATCTTTCTCATGGATTTATGCGACCTCAAGGTACATCAAAATTTCAAGTTTTTGTTCAATCTTCGTATTGTGATGATTCTTTAAGTATAAGAACCTTTCAATCATATACGATGAAAGCTTTCACTGCAACAAACAATTTAATTTCAGTCATTTAAGCTGTAAAATACATCATAAATACCTATAACTTATCTAATTCATTTCCAAATACAATATATGCCTACATTAGAAGACTTAATTCACGAAATAATTGGCCTAGATCTTTCTGTACTCACTAGAGATGATGTGATTAAAATGAAAAGAGCATGGGCAAAAAAATCTGGACAAAAAAATGTCCCGACAAATATTGAAGTACTCAAAACATACAAAAAACTTGTAGCTGAATGAGTTGTCACTGCTGATGATCGTATAGATCTTTTGCTTAAGAAGAGATCAATCAGATCTCAATCATGAATTGTTGCGGTACAAGTATTAACTAAGCCTTTTTGGTGCCCATGAAAGTGTATTTTCTGTCCAACAGATGCAACTATGCCAAAAAGTTATATCAATACTCAACCATGAGCAATGAGAGCATTATTGAATCAATTTGACCCATACAAGCAAGTATTCAATAGGCTTTTGAGTCTTATGTTGACAGGTCATTCCACTGATAAAATTGAGATGATTGTGTTGTGATGAACACGAGATGTATATCCTGAAAAATATAAAACTGAGTTTATAAAATGATTATATGACGCATGTAACCACTTCGAAGAATTTCTTTCACAAATAGAAATTGATTATACAAATCCTAAAGCAGCTAGATATACTGCAACTGAAGAACTTAAGATTGATTATCCAAAAACTGTTCAAGAATCTATAAAAAGAAATGAGTCTACTAAGAATAGAATTATTGGTTTAACTGTTGAAACAAGACCGGAATATGTAACTGATGAAAATTGTCAATTTTGGAGAGAACTTGGTATAACCCGTATGGAAATGGGTATTCAAACGCTTCATAATTCAGTTCATGAAGCCAATGTTCGTGGACATGACAATGAAGCTATTACAAAAGCCATGCATAAGCTTAGACAATATTGATTCAAAATTTCAAACCACTATATGCCATGATTGTATACTTCGACTCCAGAAATGGATCTAGAAACATTTAAAATTGCGTACGAATCTATAGCTATAAAATCTGATGAAATTAAATTTTATCCAACTGCAGTGATTCCAAATACTCCATTATATGATCTTTGGAAATCAAAAGAATATACTCCTATAGAATCAGATGATCTTGCTCATATAATCAGGGAAGTAAAATTAAAGATAATGCCTCCTTACTCAAGAATTAAGCGTCTTGCCCGTGATTTTGATACGAACGAAGTTGTTGCTTGAGCAAATACTCCAAACTTGAGACAACTTACTATGAATGCAATGGAGAAGGAATTTTATACAGATGAAAAATTAAGAAAGATACAATACGAAAGACTTTTTAGTGAAGCAACTCATTGTAATTCAATGAGTGATTTAGTATCTAAAATTTCTTGAGTGACATTTGAAGTTACAACAAAAACTAATTGTGAGTGACGAAAATATGAGGCTAGTGATGAAGTAAAAACATTTATAATATGATGATCTGAAGATAAAGAGTCACATAGATGATTTGTTTGTCTTTGTACAAGGTGTCGTGAAATGAGAAATAAATCTCAAAAAGATTGATGAGAAAAAAATACTGAAGCTTTCTTTGTTTGTAGAGCATATAAATCTACAAACTGAATCGAGATGTTTTGTTCATTTGAAGACCAATTAGGATATTTATATGGGTTTACAAGATTATTGCTTCCGGATGAGTGAACTACAATTGATTATCCATGATTGTGAGCAGACACTGCAATGATTAGAGAACTTCATGTGTACTGAACAGTTCAGTCATTAGAGAAGAAAGCGACAAATAAAGATTGAATAGCCCAGCACTGATGATTTGGTACTCAACTTCTTGCACATGCTGAAGCAATAGCATGATGAGCATGATTTAAGAAATTGTCTGTGATTTCTGGAATCTGAGTAAGGGCATATTACGTTAAGAAAGAATACTGTTTAGAGTGAACATATATGGTAAAAGACTTGTAGCTTGATAGTACTTTATTTATAGTGTACGTATGAAACATTTTTTTGGAATTATTATTGATTTCTTTAAATTCCCTTTTCAACGTAAGAGGAAAGAAAATCGTTTTGGACAATTATTGGGATTTTTGCTTAAAGATTTCCCAGCGTATTTTTGGACTAAACCAAATATTCGACGTTTTTTGTTATTTCCATTTTTGTTGATAACAGTACTTTTCAAATCATTACCACCTAGAGAGTAGTGAAGACATTGGCTATCGAAACAAGTTGTGATGATACATCAGTTGCTATCGTTTCTTATGACGAGGGTGATTTTTTAATAGATAAAATGTTATCATATTCTCAAATAGCTTTGCATAAAAAATATGGGGGAGTTGTACCTGAACTTGCCGCTAGATCTCATCAAGAAAAAATCATAGTGTTGTTGGATGAATTAAATATAGATCAAGAGAGTATAGATACGATATCAGTAACCGCCTATCCATGACTTCCATGAGCATTGGTTGTTTGAGTAACAACAGCTTATATGTTATGATCTATGCGAAAAAAACCTGTTATAGAAGTGAATCATATTATGTGACATGTGTTTTCAATCCTTGCTTGAAGATCGATAACTGTTTTGAAGCTTCCATACTTATGTTTGACTGTTAGTTGATGACATAATGACATCTACTTAGTAGAAAAGAAATCAACAAAAAATTTAGATTGATGAGATCAAGAACAACGACATAAAAGAAATCATATGGCAATCTGAGAATCAATTAATGTATGAAATTATCGTGTAAAAAAAGTTGCTCAAAGTACTGATGATGCAGCCTGAGAAGCTTTTGATAAAGTATCTAGAATGTTGTGATGACCAAATCCATGAGGGAAGTGGGTAAGCGAATATGCCGATAATTGCAATGTTGACCTACCAAGAAGATTATCAACACCTCAATTTAAAAATTGATTATTTAGTTTTTCATGAATCAAGTCACAAGCAAACACATTGATTAAAAAAATTAAAGAAGAAACTAAAGATGAGATTTTACTAGAGGATCAACAAAAGCAAATTGCCTACGACTTCCAAGAAATCGTTGCGCAATCACTTGTTCACTGATTATGTGTTTTGCATAAGAAACACGACATAGAAACAGTTTGAATCGTGTGATGAGTTTCAGCTAATTTACGTCTAAGAGAAGTATGAAATGAACATTTTGAAAATGTTGTTTTACCAGAAAAATTTGAATACTGCACAGACAATGCGGCTATGATATGAGTAGTATGACTCTTGCAGTCTTTATGAAGTTAGTTATATAATATATATGAAGAAAAAATATTGGCTAGGAATATGATTGTTTGTTGTGGTAGGAGTTCTTTCTATACTGCTTTATCGTTCGTGATGAGACCGTTCATCATTAGCAATTGAAGATCCTTTAATTGCAGTGGATGATGTTTACTGAAGTCCTCATGAGATAAATGAAATAGACCAGGCTTCGGTAAAAGAAGCTCTTGAGGATATTTGATTTTCTACCGAACAATTTTTTGATGCTTATCAACAAGCTTTAGATTCGCGTGATACATATTTGAAACAAAATATTGCTGAGACATTATTTAGTAAATATTGAGACACGAGAATGCTTCCTGTTTTAGTACTTTTGTCTATGCAACAAAACGATGTTATTCAAGCATTAGAATATCTTACAAAAGCAAACGTAAATGATGTTTCATTTATCAAAACGGTTGGTGCACATACTATTGTAAACATATTGCTAAATACAACGAAATTAGATGATACTTCACTTGATAGAGTAAAAAATATTGTGAATAATTATTATGATAATAATCATATAAATGAAGCTGATAAATATTATTATTATAGTCTTTTAGCGTTAGCAAAAAATGATCGAACTCATTTTGATCATTACTCCGAATTCTTAAAGTGATGATCCTATAAAGATCGATATGATACAATACAAAAAGCAAAAGAAACTACTAAGTCATATGAATATGCTCCGGAGTATTATTTTGAAGGATTGTTGTGAATTGAATTATTCTACGAATGATGGTACAACTTTGCTCATCAACGTTGAACGGAACTTCTTAAAAAAGATGATGATTATTTACTTGCTTATCAGCTACAAGCTTATTCATCATTATTGCTTTCTAAGCGACAACAAGCATCGGAAATTTTTGAACGAATTAAATTAAAATCAGATAACGACTTATACATATTGCTTCAAGCAATTAGTCAGTACCAAAATCAAATTTATACTGAGAGTATTTTGCTTCTTAAACAAATAACTAGCGAGGAGTATAGCTTAGATGCTTTAAGATATCTTATACTCTCATACAATGAAATTTCTGATAGGAAATGAGTGTATGGTGTTCTTGAAAACTTAGTCTGATATGAACTTACTCCATATGATTACTTTTCACTTTTTGATCTATTGCTCTTTAAAGAGACAGAAACTCTTTCTCAAGAAGAACGTGATCTTATTGATGATCTCATAAAACAATGTCATTGAGATATTTGAAATAAGCAATGATTTATATGTCTCTATTGAAAAGCTTGATTGATGTATGTTGACAAGAATTATGAAAAAGCACTTCCTCTAATGAATTGATTAACTGAGTGGTACCCAACATCAACGGTATTTGAACGTATTTGAGACGTGGCATACAAGTCTTGAAATCCTGATTTAGCTAAAAAATCTTTCTTAAAAGCTTTTGCTAGTAGTCGTGATGATACAGAGTTGAATTATCTTCGTAATAGAGTAACTAATTTATTGAAAGAGTAACCTTGCATTCACTATAAAAATACCTAAAAATATGAGGATTGGGTATTTATTGAATCACAAGAAACTAAAATGTTTACATGAGCACTTTTAACAGTTGCGCAAGAAATATTAATTGTTTGATGAGCACTTTGTGTTATCATGTTGTTTTTTGTATTATTGTGGTCGTTTATTTGTGTTATGAAAGTTTCTCGTTTGCTATGAAATGCTAAAGATTCTTTGAACCAAGCTATGTCTATAACACAAATCCCTGTTGCAGTTATACAAAAACTTATGTCTGACGTTGAGAAAGAATAAGAAACGCATAACAATCCGCTTGATAGTTTACTCTTTGAAATAATTATAATGAAACGAAAACAGTCACTTTTATGGTATTGAATTATCATAGTTTTATCTCTTTTTGTAGTCCTTTTCGTATGAAGAGATGTTGATGCTACAACCGGTAAGTCATCTCTCACATTGACTCCAACGTGATATACTGAATTCAGAAAATGAATGGATATCGCTTGATGAGTGAGATTATATTACAAAATTGATCTTTCCACATACCAAGAAGTATATACAGATCCCACTGAATACAGTGCAGTTATTAGAAATATTCAAAATATTATCTTACAAAATATAGATACTAGAATATCTAAATTGTGAGTAAGTGATTATGAAAGCAAAATTCAAACACTTGAAGACGGACAATACGTGGTTATTGATTTGTGATGAGTACATGACCTTAAACAAGCAAAAGACATAATTTGAAAAACTGTTGAGTTAGAGTTTAAAACGGTATTTGATTGATCTGCTGAGGAAGTACAAGCATCAAGACAGCTTATGGCCGAAAACTTATTGAAGGAAGCAGTAGCATCTCCAAATACTATGGGAGAATTAACTATTTGAAAATGATCTGAATGAGTATATTACCAACAATACACAGACGTAACCGCTGATTCATTACCACAAATCTATCAAGATAATCCTGATTTGTTGGTTGAAAGAGAATGATGAGTATACCCAAGTGTTACTCAATGAGTATATTCTGTAATTCCAGCATTTTCATGAATCTCAGATACAGAAACTATATTGGAATGATGGGTTATTAATAAAATAAATACTGTTACTCCAGGATCTATTGCAACTGTATGATCATGAGATACTACATGATGAGAAGTTTCTGAAACTAGATATTCATTAGAAGAAATCTTTGTGTCTTCAACTCCACAATGGGTAACAGCTAAAGATCCAGTATCAAATGAAATTCTAAACTGAGCGTACTTTAAGTATGCATGAGTTAGCCAATCTCAGACTGGACAACCAGTAGTTGTGATTAATTTCGATGATAAAGGGAAAGATATATTTTGTAATTTAACCAATGTGATTGTTTGACAACAATTAGCGATTTTTGTTTGAGGAGAACAAGTTACAGCGCCTGTTATTAGAGAAAAAATATGTTGATGAACAGCACAAATTGATTGAGCATTTGATGTCGTATGAGCTAAAGAACTTGTAGATGACCTAAACGAGTGAGCACTTCCAGCACCATTGGTTCTTGCACATGAAGAAAAAGTATCAGCAACACTATGAGAGAAAGCATTACAGTGAGCAATCTTAGCGTGATGTGTATGATTATTATTAGTGTTTGTTTATATGATGATTACCTATTGAGTACGTAAATGATCTGTTGCTGTAGTGACGTTACTTTCATTCCTGATTGTATTGTTTGCAATTGTTAAGCTAATCTGATTTGCTCTATCATTAAGTTGAATTGCTGCGATACTCTTGAGTATTGGTATGTGAGTTGATGCTAATGTTCTAATTTATGAGAGAGTTGAAGAAGAACAAGAATCATGAAAATCAATATTCCAATCAGTTACTGACTGATATGAAAGAAGTTGGACTGCAATTAGAGACGGTAATATAACAACATGAATGATTGCTCTATTATTATTCTTTGTTGGAACAAATGTGTTTAAGTGATTCTGAACTATGATGATTGTTAATATTGTATTAACATTGTTCATATTAGTGCCAATGACTAAATATCTTTTAATGCTATTTTTATGAGCATCCAATAAATAGTTTATGAAAAAACAAATTGCCCTAATTATAACTTTGTTTTTGGTGACGTTCGCGTGAGTGAGCATTACTTTATGATACCTATGAACTCATAAATACTATATCGAAATGCTATCTAATAGTACAAATCTATGAGTAGTTATCTTTTGATTGGTTTGTGCGTTAATACCTAGTTACTTTCTATTCTTTACAAACAAACCATCTTTAAGGAAGTCAATCTTATGAGTAGTGTGAGGGCTATATGTTTTTCTTCTTTGATATCTAGTTCAATTTTGATCATCAGCTTTATCTGGGATAGGATCTATAAAATTACTTATAAACTGTACTATCATGCTTTCTCTTTTAGCATGATTTGTAAGTATTGTTACAGTTTTGTGATGAATAATTAATAAAAAGTTACTGAAAATTGGTACGGAATCCCTTAGAGACTTAGTTCTAAATTTTTGAATGTGATTGGTTTCTTTTTTGTTAATAATATATTTTCTTGCCTTACTAAATCTTCTTTTCCCGCTGGTGAGTCGATTACTTGTTATGGCTTGAGCCTTGCTGATTATAAGAAATAAAAATGATATACATGATTATGCTCTTCTCGCAAAAAAATCTGCCACGACGATTAACAATAAAATTAGATCATTTTGATCAGCAGACTTTTTTGAAAAACTTGGAATCGTTTTGATTTGTACAGTGATAGTGATTTGATTCTGGTATCTATTTAATTGATACCTGCTTTCTTATATGCCGTATTCTACTGCGTGGGATGCTAATCATGCATATATGTTCTACCCAAAAATGCGAGCGTTACACAATGGAGTATATCGGTCAGAAGTACAAATGGCAGTAACTCCTCATTTATGGGATATGTTTATTACTTTTTGGTTTAGTTTATTCCAATGGTCTTGATGAATCTTATATATAGCACCAGATACAATCGCATTGGTAATGAATTTTTTCAGCTGAGTATTTGTATTTTTGTTATGAATTGTTGTTGTAAAAGAAATTATTTCTTATGTAAAAGAATTCTCAAAAGATTCAAATACTAATACAGATATATTACTTTGATTTTGATGATTACTCTTATTAGCCTGGTTAACTAGTTGAATGTGAGCATTTTTGGTGTTTATAGATAATAAAACAGATTTATGAGTATTAACAATACTGTTGTTAGCATTGTTTGCAGGGCTTGTCTTTTTGAGAAAAGTACTACAAAACGACAAAGATTATACTAATCGTTTTGCTGTGTTATCATGATTCTTTTTTGCTGTAGCTGCATTATGTAAATCGACAGCAATGTTCGATGTATTAAGTTTTTGAGTATTTACCTGGTGGGTTTGGTTTGGCGTTTTATGAGTTGTATGAATTGTTTTATCAGTCATATGATTGTTTGCAACACTTCAATTTAGATCAATGAAAGATTACATTGGTTGATCAGTATGAAATGTTTTATTATGAAGTTGATTGATAGTTTGGTTATTTGAACTTATAAAAACTCTATATGATAAAAACAAGTATCATATAAAGCTACTTGCCATATGGATTTGAACTTTTTTACTAACAGTGTGTATTGTAAAAATACCTTTTATTGTTGGATATAATATAATATATGATGAGTCAAATACTCCGACTAGATTCATAGAAAGAGTATTATTTTCACAAAACTGATCTACAAAGTTATCATGATCTATTTGTACGCTACAATCTCAATGATTGGTAAATGAAGAACAACTGTACGATTGAATGCCAGAAAGTTCTTCATGAAATTCATATGATGAAGATGTTGGGAGATATATATGATATTGATGGAAATGATGAGTCTTAGATGCAAAGAAATCTAATCAACCATATAAAAACTTACTAGTTACAAAATTACTAGATGATTGATGTATAGGTAGATGAGAATGAAAAATTTTGTGTGAAAATAAAGAATCACTTGATAATTTATCAGTTATTAAATTAGAAAAAATCCGTAATTTATTATCTTCTGATAGTGAAGCGTATTCAATGATTTCGTCAATCATAAATCAACTTCCATCACAATCTTCACTTGATCAAGAACAAAAGAACAAATACTTTGCTCAAGAAATTAGAAACTTAAGAAGTATAATGGAATCGAATTCTATTTTGATAGAGACAATTGATAATGATCAATATGTTTACATCCCAAACAAATACTTAAATTTCTTAAATGTAACGTATAACCGATCACTACAAAATTACTCAAGTTATTACACTGATATTGGAATGGTGTGGCTATTATTGCTCATATTCAATTTTGTCGGTTTCATATATTGAATTTGAACTCGTGAAAGAATTTTGGTTGCTGCTACATGAACTACCTTATTCTCATGGGTTGTATGGCATTTGATTGCTTGATGAATTGTTTGGTATAATTTGTGAATGATAGTCCGATCTATTCTTTCATTTGTAATATTTTTATATTATCTCCAAAAAACTGAAGGAAGGGAAATTATTGAATTTTATAAAGGTACTTTATTAGTAGTCTTAATGCTCTTTATACTATTTCAAATTATTCTTAATCTGTTTAGGATAACGTCTCATTGAATCAGAGTGTGATGATCATTCTTGTTCTATAAGACAAATCAATGAGTATCTATGGAAATAGATTCACGTATGCAGCGTGTGTATCGTAATAGATGACTTTACTGACAGGAAGAAGTATTTGATGAACAATTTAGACATTATAAGGCTCTTATTGATTGAGCTAATAATAGATGAGAAGATCAATGAGTCTGGATAGCCTGAACCTATGCTAGATATTTCATTGAAAATCAAAATAATATAAAGTATGATCAATTTCTAAATTGGTTGCAGCCAATGTTCTTTGATTGAAACGCTTGTAGATCATATTTGAGATTGAAAGATAATAATATATCATACTTGGCTATTGATCCAAACATATGAACAGTAGTGCAATGAGATTGAAATAGATCACTGTATGATAGATTTTTTGGGGAAGTAAACGAAGTTAATTGAGAAATAAAATCATATTGAGCGATTACAATGTTTACTCAATTCCTTTGAAAATGATTAGCTCGTTTAGTGAAGACTAATAATTTAGGAGCAAAATATGCTTGGGTAATTCCTGATAGTGCATATGCTTCTGTCCCAGAAGAATCTAGAGAGCTTTTCAAATCAAGAATGAGTGTCTCCAGATTTACTGCTAGAAATCCAAAAGATAATAACTTCATTCCTATAATTCTTGATATTGCTACTCAAAGACTTGAGAATGGACTTCTCATTGAAGATCTAGCTGATATCTTTGGATATACGATTGATACCAATAAACTTCTAAATATAATAAAATCTTGAACGCTTGATTGAACCTCAATACAAGGTATGTCACAGGATGAAAGGAAAGCTATGGAACAATTCATACATTTCCGTACTTTATACGAAACGAACAAAGAAGAATATCAATCATCGTTGCAAGATTTGATAGCAAATAGTATCTATTCGCCAAATCAAATTATTGTAATTCAACTAGTGGAGTAATTTATTAATTATATGTAAAAAAAGTATGTCAAACGTTAAAGCAGCACTTTGGGATAAGTTATTTGATGACATCTCAGAACTTACGCCGTGACTCCAAAAACTTTTAAAAGTGTGACTCGAAAAGGGATACATCACCGAAGACGAAGTATTGTCTGAAATTGATGATATCGATAAACAAGTAGAGCTCCTTGAAAAGTTTTATGAACTTACGGACAAGCTGACTATTAAGATCGAAACGATCGAAGACATTTTAATCAAAGAGATGAGAAGCCAGCAAGCTCCTAGTAAGCTTGGTAAAGTGACTCTCTATGATACAACCCACACAATTAATGATAAGCAATACAACGACTTCATTAAATTGTATTTTAATGAAATTTCAAAGATCCCACTTCTAACAGCTGAGGAAGAAAAAGAATTAGCTTATGCAATTAGATATTGAGAAAATGATGATTGGGCAAGAAAAAAATTGATTGCTTCAAATCTAAGATTGGTAATTTCTATTGCTAAGAAATTTTTGTGATCTAGACTTTCGTTTCTTGATCTTATTCAAGAATGAAATACATGATTAATTAAAGCTATTGAAAAATTTGATCCAGATAAAGATTTCAAATTCTCTACATATGCAACATGGTGGATTAAACAATCGATTACAAAATCGATTGCTGATATGACAAAGAATGTAAGAATTCCTGTGCATTTGATCGATGAAATTAATGCATACAATAAAGCCTCACAAATGCTTTTCCAAAAACTTGGGAGGGAACCAACATCAAAAGAAATTGCAGCTGAACTAAACTTTCCAATTAAGAAAATTAAGAAACTTGAGGAGGTGATTTTTGGTAATGTATCACTTGATGCAGAAGTTTGAGATGATGGTAAAGATAGTCTTTGAGATCTTATTGCTGATGAAGGAACATTGAGACCAGATCAACATGTACAAAAAGAAACATTGAAGGATAATCTAGAATATATTCTTGATATGCTTGACGAAAGAGAAGCAAAAATTATTAAGATGAGATATGGGATCGATGGTCCTAAGTATACACTAGAACAAGTATGAGCAGAATTTAATGTTACTCGTGAAAGAGTGAGACAAATTGAACAAAAAGTATTACAAAAACTAAAAGAACATGAAGGTTTACAAAGACTCCTAGGGCTGGAAGATGATTTTGAAAAATTCCAATTCTTTGGTGATAAGAGAAGAGAAAAGAAAGAAAGATTAAAAAACAAATGAAAGAAAACAGATGAGTAATTTTATTATAGTTCTTCAAAAAAATGAATGAAAAAGTATTTGTCTCTTATAAATACACCGATGTACCACAAGAAACTTTAGAAGATGAAATGTGAAAATTTTGTTCATATGTTGAAAGTTCTTGAAGAGAAGCTTTTTGCTCATTATATCGACAAGATAAATTAAAAGAGCAATGAATAGAATGAGAAGCAATATATGATTACTTTAATGCTAGAATTGAAGATCATGATGTTATGCTTTTTTTCTTAAATCATAGAGCTCCTAGTAGAGGTATGATTGAATATGAACTTAATAAGGCTAAGAGTATTGGAAAACCAATGATAATGGCTGCCCAAAAAGAGTTGCTTGAATTGGAAGATTTTGTAATCCTAAAAGAACATTCTGAACAAATACTTGTTTTTCAAGAATTAGAAGAACTAAAAGAAACTTTGCCAGTATTTCTAAACCAATACTTTATAAATAAGAAACAATTAAATGGCTAAATGACTCATATCTCAAACTGAGAACTATTCAGAACGATATAACCAACTAGTTGAGAAAGCATGACTTGCTCAAAAATCTGATGTAAGATGATGTA
>CALLUT010000034.1 GCA_938010495.1 Candidatus Absconditabacterales bacterium | reverse complement strand
TTGAAGTTGTACTCCCTACACTTCTCCAATTAGAACAACAAGAGCTCTCTGAACATGAACACCACAAACAAGAAGCATTAGAATGAGTAATCAATAATAGTATTGAAGTAATGAAATATGGGAAAGCAATTTGGGAAGACATAGAAAAACTCCGTAATGCAAAATGATGACTGCAAGATTACTATAAAGATCGTCAAGATCATATTGAAAATTTATGCAAGAAAATACTGGACACTATCAACAATAAAGAATTATCAGTAGAAGAATTTCGAGAAATGTTTTGAATCGAAAAATCACTTTATAAACTCCAACGTGCAAATTCAAAGAAATTTTTAGAAACCATTTCTCAAAAAACTGCAGGAACAATTCCACTAAGTACATTGTTTAATATAGAAAGACATATCTTGTATATAGAAAAATTCCTAATCAAATCATGGAAAGCTTGGTGAAAATCACAACCATGACATGAATCATGATTTACAACGTTTGTTCATGATTTATATGATGATTGATTATTAGCCAGCAATGAAGTTTCTAACAATGAATAACAGATCAATATTTTTTGAGTCGCTGGAGATTGTCATCAAAATTTTTATCGTATGCTTTTAATTGATCTCGAAAAGATTTTTTATGATGCTTGTGTTTGATATGTGCTAGCTCGTGTAAAATAATATGATCAATCACTGATTCTGGAAATTGAACAATCCTTCGATCATAAGAAATATCAAATCATTTACATTGTCCATACTTGCGACGATATGATTTTACTATAACATTGTTTACCTTGAGTCAATGTTCAGTAGCAAATTCATATGTTCTTAATGGCAGGAGTTTTTTTGCTTCTATTTTATGCCACTTTTCAACCTGTTTTTGTATCAAAACTTCTTGATCTCCTGCGTTGAGAGTATTTGGAATCGATATTGTAAATTTTTGGTAATCAAACACTAACGAAGAACGTTTTTTATTTCTCTCTATAATTTCAACAGGATATTCTTTACCAAAATAACTTATAGTTGATCATGTTGTATATACTTTTTTCTTTTCAACAATTTTAAGCTGATGTTCTCGTTTTTTTATAATCCACTGTTCTTTTGAAGCAATAAACTTATCGATAAATCATTGAGACATTCTTTTGGGTGCTCTAACGAAAATACCAGTTGTTTTAATCTGCATAGAGAGTGATCTTTTCCTCTTTGCAGAAAAAACTAGAGAGTACGGTATAGAGTATGGTCAAAGCTGTATTGAATTCATTACTAGTAGTGTAGGGAAATTACTGATTGAGAAAAGGGATTTTACTAGATTTTTGGAACCATTGTGATAACCTTAGGCTGTATAGGTTGTGCGTATGGATTAAAAGAAACAGATCTTCAACGCATTACATTTTGTGATTGATCATAGAGGTTGCAACGTTCATCTTTAGGTATGTATGAAAATGATTCTTCTGCTAAATCTTTTTTTCATCATAAATGATAGTACCATCATTCAGCAAAATGAAGTAATTTTGGAAGTAAATATCATAAAGAGTCTTTAACGCTATACGAAAACATTTTATTTTTCATCATCATGCCTTTATATCAGTCAATTGATTCTTTGATATGTAAGAAATCTTTATTCGTAATACTAGCAACTCATAACTGAACGATCATTTGAGTTAACGTTACTTCATACTGTAAATGTACAATCCTCCTTGTATCAACTGGAAGTTGACTAAAAATAAGTTGTTTTTTACTATTATCAACTTTCTTAATCGGATTCCAGGATTCTCTTTGAATAACTCATTTTTCTTCTCATAGACTACCAATGCTTTTTAATACTTCATCCATTTTCAAGCTAGCATCTACGTTAAATCATTCATACCATTCACAACATGCGTCCAAATATTTTATAACTACTTCATCAACTCTTGTATCATATGAGAGTCTTTCTAATTGAATATTAGCTTTCTTGTATAAAACTTTTGCATCTTCAAAAAATTCGTATTCTTCAAAGATTTTTGCTCACAATACGTAACAATGGTAGAGCCGTTCTTGTAGTTTTTCATTATCAAAATTTCATGCTTCTTTGTTTGCCTTAATTCAAGATCTAAAATTATCAATCGCGTTTGCCAAATGAGATATCATTGGGTTTAAATCATCTGATTTAATTTGATCTTCTTTATAACACAAAAGCACATAAAGGTACAAATCGCATCAACTTTCAACTGAACCATCGTCCTCTATTCTTTCTGGAAATTTTTTTCAAATTCTTTTATAATTTTGTGATAACTCAAGTTCTATACGCATCATTTGATGTTTATCAAAATTACTATGTAAGAATTTTTGTTGTTGTAATTTATTTCATAAGAAGTTTAATTGTGGAGAATCTTTTAATAATTCTTTGATTTCACTATTCCAATTATAAACTGCTGTTTGGAAAGCGTTTCATCTTCATATTGTAAACTCTTTGATAATTTCCTTATCTTTTAATTCTCATCCAAGATAGTCTCAAATAATAGTATAATTTTGCATGTGTTGATTTATAATGATGCATACATGATGCCTAAAAGTTTCTGATTTGTTCTATTAAGTTTTTCTGTGGTCTTCAATTTAGTCGATATTTCTAGTTGAGCTATGTTAGCATCTGGTGAAAATTCATTCATTCGTTGGCTAAGATGTCATTTGTATCATCATGTATAGTATTTATTGAATGTAGCATTGAGTAAAAAAAAATGTTCAAAATTATGCGCAATTGGTCTCATCATATCATGTTTTGTTGTTTGTTCTCATCTAATTTTTTTATATGAGAGATCTTTTACAGAATTATCATACTTATTCACTTTTCGTTGTAGTTTTTTAACGTATTCTTTGAGGCCAGCTCTATTTCCTTCAAGAATTCATGTTCCTATATCCAAGCCATCCTCTTCATCTATACTCGATATTCAATGAATATTGAATACTCGTTTTCTAGGAGTAAGCAAGCAATACCTTACATGTTCATAAAATAATTGCGCTCATTTTGGAGATAGAGATAGTGGCATATATCTATTGAAATGAAAATCATATGGGACCAAGTTGCAATCCCATAAATTAGATGATTGTTTTTGTGGTACAACTCTTTTCCATCTTTCAAATGTTGTATTTATAACTGCTGCACA